>NZ_JBSGIW010000001.1:0-221874 GCF_053605265.1 Streptomyces sp. NPDC003943
GTCGGTGAGCACGTACCAGAAGAAGAAGCCGACGGCGAAGACGGCGCCGAGGGCGGCGACCACCCACTTCTTCCGGTACATCTGCCAAAAGAAACGACGTCTTAGATCCCCCTATGACTACCTGCGGCGGTGGCTACGTCAGCGCGGGATCTGCCATCGCATTGTCCGGCAAGGGTGGCGAATCCTCGCACGACCTGGGCGCCATCTCTGGGTCGTCGCAAGGACCGTGTCCTGGCTGGCCGGCTGCCGCCGACGGCTCCACCGCCGCTACGAACGCAAGGCCGAACACTTCCTTGCCTTCGTCGGCATAGCCGCGGTCCTCATTGGCTGTCGGCGTCTCGTCCGAATGCCCAGGTGACCTCTGCACGGACCGAAGGGAGGCCCCACGGCTCGACAGCCCCGGTGACCAGGTCGGCAAGGAACTAAACCATCCCTCCGGTGTAGTGCCACCACCCACCGTTGCGTGAAGCGACGGTGACCGCCCATTCCCCGGGTCCGGCAGGGCTGGTTGACCACAGAAAGAAGTCGCCCTGAAGAGAGGTCGCCCAAGGAAGCAAACCGCCTGGTGAGGGATACGGGCACAGCGGGACGGCGAGCTCCGCGTCCTCGCACCACTCGGCGACGATCTCCAGATCGTCGCGGACGCCTTGCACCCAAGCCTGCTCCTGGCCGGGGACCGGCGTGACAGCCCGGAGGAAGTCACCCAGGTCGAACGCCGGATAAAGGCTGCACAGCAGCTTGAAGTCTGCAGGGAGGGCCATGCCCAGCTCAGTCTCCACCACGCCCCAGTCCACGCTGGCCAACATAGGCAGCTGATGTGCGGCAAGGCCGGGCACAGCCCGTTCCAGATAGGCGACCGACTCCGACGGTTCTGTCAGTCGGAGCCGCGGTGCCTGAGTCCCAATGAGGTCGTCCACCCACTCAGATTCTCAGGCCCGCCGCGCACGGCGTCTCCGGGTTCCGAGAGCCAAAAGAGACAACCTCTAAGAGGAGGCGCCGCTCAGGAGCCGATTCCGCAGGCACCACGATGAGGAGTTGCTGAGGCGCTGACAATCAGTGCCAGGGCCCGCAAGGGGACCAGGGTCAGCCGTCGTCTGGGGCGCGCCCTCGCACGGGTGACAATCTGTGCCCCGGGGACCGCTATGCCCTATCTCTGGACTTGTGATCAACCTCGGCGCCGAAGCCGAGGGCATCCACCAGCTCCCGCATGACGACTTCAGCGCGAAGGCGCTCGACCACCAAGGACCATACGTGAACGTGCGTAGGAAGATCACCGTGCTGGCCATGGCCACCGCGCTGACAGCCGGCCTGGCCGCGATCGGTTTCCCGGCATCGGCTGCGGAATGCGGTGTCCGCTCAGACGGCCGACTGTACTGCGGCAACAAGGCCGGGGCCAAAGGGTATGCCGACCGCTCCTACCGTTCGGCGACCCGTGGCCAGCTCAACGGCACCTTCAGCTGGTTCCAGTGCTGGGGCCACGGCGACCCCCACCCGGGTGGCAATGACATCTGGTACTGGACCCAGCTCGACAACGGGGCCTGGGGCAACGTGCCTGCTGTCGATGTCAGCACCGGCCAGGACCCGGCCCCCGGTCTGCAGGAATGCTGAGTGACGGCACCGACAAGCCGCTCTGCACCGGCTGCGTCGCCCCAGGCCGTGCCCGTAAAGTCGATGACTCGTTGCTCCGTTCGTGGTGCGTCGACATGAACTGACTGACGAATCGTGGGCGTTGATCGCTCCGTTGCTGGCGCCGGGCCGGATGGGCAGACCTGTGCGGGACCGGCGCCAGGTCGTGAACGGGATCCTGTGGAAACTGTCCACCGGGGCCGCCTGGCGTGACCTCCCGGAGCGTTACGGGCCGTGGAAGACGATCTACGAACGCTTCCGGCACTGGTCGGCCGACGGGACGTGGGACCGGCTGCTGGCGCATGTCCAGCAGCACTCCGACGCGATCGGGCAGGTGCACTGGACGATCGCGTGCCTCGACTCGACCACCGTGCGGGCGCATCAGCACGCGGCCGGGGCCCGAAAAGGCGGCCCGGGGAAGGCGAAGCGCTCGGCCGGTCACACGGCGGCCTGACCAGCAAAATCCACGTCGCCTGCGACGGCCACGGCCGGCCACTCGCGTTCACGATCCCCGGCGGGAACGTGAACGACTGCACCCAGCTCGAAGCCGTCATGGACCGGATCCGTATCGCGCGTACGGGTAACACAGAGCAGCCCACTCGCTGTCCTCGATCACCGTGCCTGGGTAGTTGGTAGCAGCTCCGGAACGGTGCTGGCGCAGGCGCCGATGACGATGAGCGTGACCTGCTGCTCGGGCGCTAGACAGGCCGAGACCTCCGGCATGCAGTAATGACGCCGGTGTGCGTCTTCCGCGTGGTCGTGGAGACATCCGAGGCGCCGCCATAGCGTGTGGTCGTCGCGCTCCTCAGGGTCCAGGCTGCACGTCGCGTCCTCGACCGCGTCGGCGAACGGGCCGCTGAGCCAGCTGCCGGACGACACAGGCAGGGACCGGATCCAGGCCGCCGCGTGACTGCCGGCCGTCTCCGCGCGGGCCAGCGCCCCCTCCTCACCGGACCACGGCATCCGCGGTTCCGGTCCGGCTCCGGCTCGACATCAAGAGGGGGCAGGTGGGGAAGAGAGACATACCCGGCTGGCTGGATGGGCCTGACCGTGGTTGGCGGCGAGGAAATGCGAAGGCGGTAACTGGCGGCGTGTTGTCAGGATGTCCGAGCTCAACACCCGATGGGAAAGGACCCGACGGCTATGGCGCGTGCCATCACGTTGATCCGCTCTGCCTCCCTGTCCGACGTCGCCGAGTATGCCTACGCGGCCACGGCGCCCGCCGAGTCACGCCTGGTCTTCCTCGCCGGGGCGTGTCCACTGAACGAGGACGGTTCCACGGCAGCGATCGGTGATTACGCGGGTCAAGCCATGAAGGCCCTCGAAAACATGAAGGCTGCCCTCGCCGCCTCGGGCGCGTCGCTCCAGGACGTCATCAGTACAAGGGTTCTCGTCGCGTCGGCACGGCGAGAGGACCTGGTGGCTGCCTGGGAGGTAGTCCGAGACTCGTTCGGCGACCACGACGTCCCGAGCACGTTGATGGGCGTCACCGTGCTCGGCTACAAGGACCAGCTCGTCGAGATCGAGGCCATCGCCGCCGTGCTCGATTCCTGAGCCCGCTGCACGCTGGGCGGCGGCGTGATCAGCAGCCTCCAGCAAGGGCATCCCGATGCCGAGCCGGCAAGAGATCCAGTGCCTCCCGAACTCAGGTTCTGGCTCACATTCTGTGGTCCATCCACGCTGCGTGACCGTTGATCTTTGCCGTACCTCCCGCCAGATCGTCTTGAAACGACCAGGGCTGCCGTGCGGTGCCCGAGAGTTCGGGGCCGTGAACGATGCGCTGCTCTGGTTGGAAGAGCTTCGGTTCTTGTCGGACCACGAGGTCGCGGTGACGTCCGCGGAGGAGGACGGCGAGGCGATCTGGATCGGCGTCATACGCAGGTCTGCCGGTGCCGAACGTCCTGACTCCGGAAGGTGGTCGACTCGGATCCACGGGTCCTACCTGCGGTTTCCGGCGGACCTACCCAGTACAGGGGGCGTGTGGTGTGGCGCTTGCAGGTCCGTCGGTTCGCCTGCCGTGCCCCCGCGTGCGGACGGAAGGGGTTCGTTGAGCAGTCCCGGGGCTGACCCGCCGCCATGGCAGATTGACCGAGCACCGCGCTCAGCCTTGGCCGAGGTGGGCCCAACTTTGGCTGGCCGCGCCGGCGGCCTTGCGAAGATTCTCGGCGTTTCCGTCAGCCGGGGCACGGTGCTGCGACTGGTCGAAGCGATGCGTGTCTCGCCACCGGTCCTGTCTGCGAGCGCCGTTCGCCCTGCCTGGTTCCCAGGCCACGCCGGCGCCGGCTCCCGAAGCTGGTGCTCGCCCGGACCGAAGGGGTACGGGTTCGCCGATCGAACCGCGAAAAGCACTGAGCTTCACTGTGGACAGCAGCTCGCCGGTGCGCGGGAGGCGGGCGGTGAGGTCGTGCCGGCGAACGCGCCGTCGGGGATGCGCAGCGCGAGCCGGTCGCGGTGCAGGACGTGGAGCACGTCGAGGATGTGCCCGGTACCGCGCACCGGGCGGAACATCCAGGAGATGTGCGCGGTGTCATCCGGCCGTGCGTAGGTGAGCAGGTCGCCGAACTTCAGCGCAGACGCTCAAGCGGGTGTAGGCGGCTGGAAGTGCCAGACCCCTCCTCGAAGACGACCGGGTCCTCGATCCCGGCCTCGTCCAGGACGCGGTTCTGCCGGGCTGTCAACTGCTGGTCGGTCGGCACACGCATGTAGACGAGACTGGCCACGCTGCTCCCCGCTCCTGTCGGCGCATCGGACCTCGTGTCATCTAGCCCTGTCGCCAATCGCCATCGGGCTCATCGGGTCGGAGCCGTCGTCAGACCCCTGAATCACAGGGCTCCTTGGACGCACGCCACCGCTGTCGTCATTCGATCGTTTGACGACAGGCTGCCGACGCGTCCGGGTGATGCAGTCGAGACAGGCTGCTGTCTGCCATCGGTGAACACCACCCCGAGCGGACGCAACGGTCATTACCGTCCAGTCGCATGACGACGGTCACAACCCGTACGGTCGTATACCCGGCCGACAACCTGACGATGATCGGATACCTCGCGCTCCCGGCCGGTGCCGAGCGCCGGCCCGCAGTCCTCATCGGCCCCGAGGGGATGGGGCTCAGCGATGTCGAGCGCCGGCGGGCCGAGGCTCTGGCCGAGCTGGGGTACGTGGCCCTGGCCTTCGACCTCCACGGGGGACGCTATTTGGAAGACCCAGGGGAAATGTTGGCCCGTTGCATGCCGCTGCTCGCCGATCCCGACCGCATGCGAGGAATCGGTCACGCCGCGCTCAACGTGTTGCGTGCCGAACCACGGGCCGACCCCGACCGGATCGCCGCCGTCGGCTACGGCACCGGGGGCGCAGTCGCACTGGAACTCGGCCGCGATGGCGTCGACCTGCGTGCGATCGGGACAGTCAACGGACTGACCACGGGCCGACCGGGCGAGGCGGCACGCATTCGCTGCCCGGTATGGGCCGGGGTCGGCTCGGAAGACCCGATCATGCCGCCCGCGCAACGGGAGGCGTTCACCGCAGAGATGCAGGCCGCGGGCGTCGACTGGCGCCTCGTGGTCTACGGAGGGGCCCTTCACGCCTTCCACCACCCACCGGTCGACCACACCGTGCCTCCCGGCGTCGGCTACCACCCACGGCACGCACAGCGAGCCTGGCGTGACATCGTCGCCCTGCTCGCCGAGTGCCTGCCCGTCACGGATTGATCCGATCGGCTCCTGATACTCACTCCTGCCCTCCGTCCTCTTCTTCGTCCAGTTCTGGGGCGTCCGGGTCGCGCAGCGGGCGCAGGGCGCCGGCGGCCGGGACGCCGGCTGTGAAGCTGTAGCGGCCGAGCAGGTTCAGGTTGCGGTGCTTGCGCGGCGACAGGCGGCCGATGTCCCCGTCTCGGATCTCGTGCATCATTTTCGTTTTGCCCGAGCACACCCCGGACGGACCAGTCAGCGTGATGGAGGACTCAGATCACTGGAACCCCGGCCCCCACCCGCCCCACCTCCGGGGTGACGGCACCCGTGGTGCCACCGTGCCCCTGCTTCACAGCAGCCACGCTCTCCGCTAGCTGGCTGCCGGCGACTGCTGACGGTCACGCCGGGACCAGCAGCGCGCCTCCAGACCGCGCGGCGCCCTGTTGAGGTGCGTCGCAGGATTTCGGGTTCCGGTCTGGCGTAACCGGAATCACAAATCGTATAATTTCGGGCATGGAGCAGGTTGAGCCTCGGACCAGCTGGACGTTCGTCACGAACCACGCCCGGATCCTCGCCATGATCCTTCGCGATCCTGAGATCCGGCTGCGTGACATGGCTGACGGCTGCGGGCTCACGGAACGGGCGGCCGGGGCCATCGTCGGCGATCTGGAGAACGCCGGATACCTCACCCGGGTACGTCACGGCCGGCGCAACCACTACCAGGTCGCGTCCGGGACCCTCTTCCGCCACCCGGCCGAGGGTCACCACGAGGTCGCGAACCTTCTGCGCCTGTTGCTCGACCTCGACCCCCGGGCCGGAGCGACCGGCCACCCTTCCACGGATGGTGACCACCGTGAGCGTCAACCGCACGGCTGACCCGCGCACCGGCGCGGGACATGGGCCCACCGTGCCGCCGCCCCCCGCCAGGCCTTCTTCCCGAGGTATCGGGGCGTGAAGGGAGCAGGTAATGTCCCCTCTTCCCGACCGGCTGCCCGTCAGCGCGGCGGAGCACATCAGCGGCACCGTGCACCCTTCCGTCGTCGGTGTGGTCTTCGCGCCGGGGCCGCAGCGGGTGCTGGCCCGCGTGCGCGGCGAGATCGACATGGAAGACGGCGACGGGCTGCGCGGGGACCTCATCGCGGCTCTGGAATCCAGCCGCGACGGCCTCGACGTGGACCTGTCTGCCGTCACCTTCTGCGACACCACCGGTCTGCACATCCTGCTCGACCTGCACCGGCTGGCCCTTCAGGCCGGGAAATCGCTGGTGCTGACCGCCCTCAGCCGCCCGGTCGCCCGCCTGCTGCGCCTGAGCGGGGTGCAGCACGTGCTGACCGTCCGCTCCTGGCCAACGCCCGCCCGGCAGGAAAGCGCGCCCGTCTTCCGGGAGGCCGCTGTGTCGAGTGATCAGATCGGGCTGGGCGAGGTACTGGCAGCAGCTGAGGGCGCCGCGCCGGTGCGCTCCCTGGATGTGGTGGCGCGCAATCTGCGCGACCGGTTCGATGCCAGGTACGTGTCGTTCCTGTTCGTCGACATCGTCGGCCGACGCCTGCTGCGGGTCCACGACACCACGGCCGAGCCGGGACGGCAGCCTGCCGAGCAGGTCCCGCTGGCGGGCAGCAGCATCTACGACGACGTGCTGCGCAGCCAGAAGCTGGTGGTGGCCGAAGACGGCCAGGACGGGCAGCGGGTGCTGGCCCCAGTCACCAACCGCGGCGACACCATAGGTGTCTTGGAGCTGTTCCTCGCGCAGGCCACCCCGGAGGTACGCACGCAGGTCCAAGACGCCGCGCACGCGCTGGCGTACATCATCGTCACCGACCGCCGCTTCACCGACCTCTACCACTGGGGCAACCGCACCGGCCCGGTCAGCCTCTCCGCGGAGATTCAGCGCCAGCTCCTGCCCTCCGCCTCCTGCTGCGAGGCCCCCGAGTTCACCCTGGCCGGCGCTTTGGTCCCGGCCTCCGACATCGCCGGCGACACCTACGACTACAGCCTTGACACCCGCACGCTGCACCTGTCGATCACCGACGCCATGGGCCACGACGTCAGCGCGTCCCTCATGGCCACCCTCATGGTCAACGCCTCCCGCGGCGCCCGCCGCGCCGGCGCCGACCTCGCAGAACAGGCCCGCCAGACCCACCAAGCCCTCCTCGACCACGGCCACCGCAGCATCGCCACCGGACAACTCCTGCGCATCGCCCTGGACGGAACCCACGCCCGGCTCATCAACGCAGGCCACCCCTGGCCCTACCTCATGCGCGCCGGCACGGTCACCGAACTGCAGCTGGCTGTGAACATGCCCTTCGGGATCCCCCAGCAGGGCGCCTACCAGGTCCAAGACCTCGACCTGCGCCCCGGCGACCGGCTCCTGCTCCACACCGACGGCATGCAGGAACGCGACGCCGTGGTGGTGGACCTGCCCGCCCTCCTGCGCAAGACCGAAGCCGAACACCCCCGCGAGGTCGTGCGCACCCTGGTCGGCGCGGTCACCGACGCCTACGGCGGCCGTCCGCCGAAGGACGACGCCACCGTCCTGTGCCTGGACTGGAAAGGTCCCCAATCCCCTGCCCCGAGCTCGCCGCCGGCCCGGTCGACCCGCCGATGAGCTGGATCTGGGGCCATGGCGACGGCAGAGCGTTCTCGGAACGGCGGCACGGGCTCGATGGTGAACGGGTCCGCGGTGCCGGTGAGTTCCAGCAGGCACAGGAAGGATCCCAGTACTCCAGTCGTAGATCGTGATCTTGCCGGCTGAGGCTGGGCGCTTCGGCTGATCCGTGGGCTCCTGCAGTTGGCCGATCCGATCCGTCCAGGGCCTTCACTGGGGCGACGAGATCCGCTCCCCCGCCCCTCCTGGCCCCCTGCCCCCTGCCCCCTGCCCCCAGCCTCCGTTCCGGGATGCGATGGGGACGAGCCACTGGTGCCTGTTTGGCTTTGTTCATGAGAACGAACAGCAGATGTTCACGACTTCGGGAGGCACCGCCGTCTGGCACCGTTCGATTGCGGCAGCAGTAGTCGTGCTGCAACCTCCGCGGCCGCCGCGCCGACCGTTGCTGCCCTCCGTGCCATCCAACGCAGTTGCGGGAGCCAGATGCGATCCTGCACGCATGAACCATCTCGGCGACACGCGCCTGCGCACCTGGACGCTGCGCTTCATGGCCCTCCTGGCAGCCGACACCCAGGATCAACTTGCCTGGCTGGGCACGCGTGAGCTGGAGACGAAGGACGTCATTGAAGAGGTGGAACTGCTCTGCCGCGTCTCCGAAGGACTCGCGGACCGCGGAGTCTTCGAGCACGAGGATCTGCGCGATCTTCGTGCCATCGGTCGTCGCCTCGACGAGATCGATTCCACCTGCCGCGTCGGCCTCTGGGGCAACGCCCTGACCACAGATCCGGCCTGGAAGGACATACGTTCTCTCGCCCGCCAGTTTCTCCTCACGAGCCTGGGTGATTGGCGCCAGTCCCTGCCACGTCCTGTGGGCCCGCCCACGGGCTACCACTGAGCCGTCCAGGCGGCCCGTCAGGCCTCGGCAGCCGACTCTCCGGTCGAAGCTCAAGCAGTGTTCGAATTCTCGGTGGGCTCTAGTGCCTCCCGAAGTTGTGAACATCTGCTGTTCGTTCTCATAAACAAAGCCACCTGTTCTCATCCGTTGTGCTTCATAGAAACTTGTCGCCTTCGTTCGACTCCACGCACGACAGGAGACCGCCCGGTGCGGGTTGCGGCCTGCAGACCGATCGATGCCGAGCCAGCTGACCGCCGGTACGCGTCGGCCTTGCGGCCTGTCCAGCGGATCACGGCCGGGGCCGACTGAGTACGTGCCCGCCCGAAGTTGAGCGGTCGTACCCATGCCCGGGGCGCCCCGGAGATGAACATGGGCTTTCCTTGACTGCAGGAGCCGACCATGGACCCCGATACGTACGTCAAGCTCTATGGCCCCGGCCGGCCGGCGTCGCAGCGCCGTGGGACCGGCGTCGCCTTGATGGCGGGTGTCTTGTGGGCGGTTTCTCTCCTGCTGTTGGGGTGTCTGGGGTTCCTGGCGATGTGGGCAGAGGCCGACAGGGGGCCGACCGAGGGGATGCCGCTCCGATGGGTGCTGATCTGCCTCGCCATCGCAGCCGTACCGAGCGGCCTGCTCTGCATACCGGTCGTACGTCGCCTGTCCGTCCCCGCCCGCATGCTCGTCACCGGCCTCGCGATCTGTTCGATCGTGGTCGGCCTTGCGTTCCGGATGGCCTAGAGCGGTTAGAGAAGGTCGTGATCAGTGGTCCTCGGCGCGAAGCCAAGCCTCGGTCCGCTCATCCGCGCGATCACCGCCCTCACGATCGCAGACGGCCCTGACGGCCCGGACAGCTGGCATCGCGCTCCCGCACACCGAGTGACCGAGCTGATCCGCGACGCCCTTCAGGACGATTCAGGCACGCCAGCCGCTCCCCCCCTGCACCCCTCCATCCACACGATGGGCGTCGCCTCACTGCCCGGAAATTCCGACGATCCGGGACTCCTGGATCAGCTAGGAGGTTTCTTCCGGATCTTGATGCCGCGTGCGGAGTCGGCATCGTGAACCCGCCCGGGACTGCCGGAGCGCGGAAACGACGCGGAGGGGGCGGGTGTGCCACGCTGCGGACGGCAGGCGCGGCGCATGGGACAGAGGTGGGAGGGCAGCAGTGTTCAACATCGCGACCGGGCCTGGCCGGCACGTCTGGTTCACCGAACTCCTCGGCAACGCCATCGGCCGCGTCGAAGCCCTCCTGGGCCGTGGGGGGGCGGCCCGAACGTCACCGGCCCGGCCGACCCCGACGGGTCCAGGCCACGAAAGTCCCCGCCGCTTGCCGCCCTGCGGCACCGGGACACCCCGGGGGCGGCCTCGTTCTGCCGCTGACCACACATCTGGGCCCGGCCTGGACCACCCGGTTCCCCTAGCGCGCTCGGAGTTGAGGACGGGCTCCAGCCCGTCCGGCGGCTCCCATGGGATCTCCTGAAACGATCTCGGGTCCACGTATCGCCCGCAAGGGCATCGAGACATCGCAGCGGCTAGGCCGCCACCGCTGGACCATGGAGCGCACCATGGCTCGGATCGCCGGCTGCTGCGGTCTCCACCGCTGCTACGAGCGCAAAGCCGAACACTTCGTGCCCAGCACCGCCTGCACGCCCATTCGACCGTCACTGGTCACGGGGCTCGTCGACCGTCCGGTCGGCGGGCCCGCACCGTCAGGCCTTCGGAGCCAACCGGTCCAGTTCGCTGCCGATGGCATCCCGCAGCACATCGTGCTGTGGGCCGAGCTTGAACTGCTCGTCACCCCACCGTTCACGCGGATACAGCCACACCGGCTTGCCCACCAGCTCCGCGGGTTCCCACTCGAACCGCGGCCAGACATGGGCATGCAGGAACGGGTCCGTGTTGCCGAGGATCTCCAGGTTGACCCGGCGGAAATCCGGGTCCAGCTGGCGGCAGACTCGTTCAACCGCTTCTCCGAGTCGGTCCATGCCGAAGAGAAACGACAGCCGCTGGCTCTCGGCAGGTCAGTCAGCCGTTGCACACCCGGCTCGTCCACGAGGAGAACGGAGTACCCGGACTGGAACTGAACGTCGCCGATCACCGCGAATCCAGACTCAAGCCGCCGCAACGCGGTCGGATTCTCGCCCCGCAGAGCAGCTCCGATCCGATCCATCCGCCACTCACCAGGCATAGCCCGACCCTACCCACAGGCGATAAGACCTGCTCTTCGCTCCCCACCGTTCACTGTCCTACCCTGCCCTGCCCTCGCTTCGATCGGCGAGGTTGAAGGCCAAGACGGGTCTCACGGGCGCATTGCGCTCTTCCCTCCAGATCGGCGGTTCACTCTGCCCGCGCTCGCGACGGTGCGGGAGGACCAGGGCCGGCGCCTCGACCGTCGGCGATCACGGTGGGGCGGCAATTCAGCTGCAGGATCACGCGGCTGCAGCAGGCGGTGCGGAAATTCCTCGCCATGTTGTGAGGCGCGACGTCTCAGCCGTACGGCGAAGGGCCGGCATACCATCGTGGAACGGTGCGCCGCACCTGCGCGATTGGGGTCCGAACGAACGCGCCCACTCGGTGAAATAGCCCGCCGCATCGGCGAGGAGGCCAGCCGCACCTGAGTGGTTGTACAGCGTGGCCCTTCCGTCCCGGACAGGGACGACGACCTGGTTGGCGACTGTACGACCGGCAGCTACGTTCGAGGTCGCCGGACGCGGTGTCCCGTAGGGGTAAGCCGACACGTACGTCGACGCGATCGCGTTCGTGACCGTCACGTTAACGACGATGGCGGACACGCCGGTGGCCGGTACCCCGCCCCGGCCCGCGACCTGAAGGTTCACGATCTTGCCCGCATCGATCTTGGTCTTGAGCGCTCCCACCCCGGCGACGGTGTTCAGGATCCGGGCCGGGGCAGCCGGGGCCACGTCCTTGAACCGGTCGCCCTGCCCGGCCGTGTTGGTGAAGTACCCTTCCACGTCTGCCAGGAGATCGACCGAACCGGCCTGGTCGTAAAGCGTGATCCTGCCGTCCTCGACCGGGGCGGTCACCGGGCTGGCCACGGTCTGGCCCGCGGTGACGTTCAGGTTCGACGTGGCCGCACGCGGTGTCCCGTACGGGTAGGCCGCAACGTGCGGGGAGTGTCACTGTGCCGCCGGGTCCGGCCTGCGCCTTCGGTGCGCCGATGCCGTTCACGGTGTTGAGGAGGCGGAGGGGTGGTGCACCGCTCCTTCGGATGCAGGTGCTGGGTACGGCTCCGCCCCGATGCCGTTCAGCACACGCCAGCTCGCTGGTCAGGCGGGCTTGCGGATGATGCGTTCGCAGATGGCCTCGGTTTCGGCTTCGTGCGGACGTCGAGACGGCGGTTGATGAGCAGGAGAGTCTCGTAGGCGGAGGTGACGCCTTGGTTGTTGCGGGACATGAGGTTGGTGACGGGGGCCAATGCCGGCGAAACGAGGTGTTTCGACGGGCATCGGTCAGGTAGCGTGCGAACCATGTCGAGTCCTGAGTCAGACAAGGTGGGGGCTTTCGGTCACGCCGTCAGCCCCCTGAACCACTGAGTTCGTAGCTCCGCCGTCGCGCCGCTTTCTGCGGTGGGCCGAGCGCGCCATCCGGGCTGGCCGCGGTGACGAGATGACCTTCTCGTGCCTCTCCTCACCTCGGAGCCACTCGATGCCTCTCCCGCTGTATTTGCTTGCCGTGGCGGTCTTCGCCATGGGCACCTCGGAGTTCATGCTCGCCGGCCTCTTGCCGGACATCGCCTCAGATCTCGACGTCACAGTCGGGGCAGCAGGCACCCTCACCTCGGCCTTCGCCATCGGCATGGTCGTCGGCGCCCCCCTCGTAGCCGCGCTTGCCCGTAACTGCCCCAGGCGCTCCAGCCTTCTCGCGTTCATCCTCGCTTTCGCGGCAGCCCACGCCATGGGCGCCCTCACCACGAGCTTCCCGGTCTTGTTCGCCAGCCGGGTCGTCGCCGCGCTCGCGTACGCAGGGTTCCTCGCGGTCGCTCTGACGGCTGCCGCCACTCTCGTCTCGCCGGACAAGAAGGGCCGCGCGCTGGCCGTGCTGCTGTCAGGCACCACGGTGGCCACGATCGCCGGTGTCCCTGGTGGGTCGGTACTCGGCACATTGCTCGGCTGGCGCACCACATTCTGGGTCGTCGCCGCACTCTGCCTGCCCGCAGCTCTCGGCATCCTGAAGGGGATCCCGGCGGGACGTGGGCAGGACGAGACGGCCGGCGGGCCAGTCCTGCGAGCGGAGCTCGCCCAGCTCAAAAGGCCCCCGTTGATTTTGGTGATGTTGCTCGGCGCGCTGGTGAACGCGGCAACCTTCGCAAGCTTCACCTTCCTCGCCCCCGTCGTGACCGGCATCGCCGGGCTGGACGAGCTGTGGATCTCTGTCGTTCTGGTGCTCTTCGGCGCCGGTTCCTTCGCCGGGGTCACCGTCGCCGGCCGGTTGTCCGACCAGTGTCCCGGCCTGGTCATCGCGATCGGTGGTCCACTGCTGCTGATCGGCTGGCCGGCCCTCGCGATGCTGGCTGACGAGCCGGTCGTCCTGCTCATCCTGGTGTTCGTGCAGGGCGCGTTGTCGTTCGCGCTGGGCAGCACGCTGATCACGCGGGTGCTCTACGAGGCCGCAGGAGCTCCCACCATGGCCGGCTCGTATGCGACCGCGGCACTCAACGTCGGTGCCGCCGTCGGCCCCCTCATCGCCGCGACCACCCTCAGCGCTGAGGAAGGAAACGTGGGGCCGCTGTGGGCAAGTGGGCTGCTGGTCGCCGTCACGCTGCTCATCGCGTTGCCCTTCCGCACTGTGGTTACGGTCGGCCGAAACGCCGAGGGGGTCCGGTGACGCTCGCGAACGCTCCCTTGAACATCGAGGGACGCCGAAGGCTCGTGGAGCGCTGCCGCAGCCGTCCGATCGCCCATGTGGCGGCCGAGGCCGGTGTCTCCCGCACTTGCCTGTCCAAGTGGAAGAACCGGTACGACACGCACGGCGAGAGGGGGCTGCTGGACCGTTCCAGCGTCCGGCACTGCTCACTGGATCAGATCCCGCCCGAGATCGTCGACCGGATCGAGCAACTGTGGCGGGACAACTGTGGTCCGCCACAGGAGTCCCGACTCCACGTCCGTACCTGAGCGGGATACGGATGCGCACAGGACGGCTGGGGTTGATGAGAACCTGGGAAAACGGCCAGGGATGCTCTTCGTTCCCCACTCGGTTGCCGTCGGCAACGAGGGCCAGGGCCGTCCGTTCGTGGAGTGCGCGGGTCGTGCCGAGCGGTCAAGGTGGCTCACGGGGCCCCGTGAGCCAGACACCAGCCGCGAAGTGGGTCGCGGGTAGCCTCAGCCCCGCACCCTCAGAACGGGTTCCGGAAAGACGGTGCCGGTCAGTTCCTCGGAGATGGTCCACAGGCGGCGGGCGGTGGCCGGGTCGCTGGCCGCCGCCGAGCGGCCGGCCAGGGCGGGCCGCGCATCTCGAACATGCCGTCGGGGCCGACGAAGCTGCCGCCGGGCAGGTCCTGGACGGCCGCGTAGAGTGGGTTGAGCGCGCCCGCCTGGCCGTCCTGGGCGATGAACTTGTTGCCGAGGCGGAAGAAGAGGCGCCGCAGGGTGCTGGCGTCGTTGCCCTGGAGGTTGGTGGCGGCCCAGCCGGGGTGGGCGGCCAGCGCGCGGACGGGCGAGCCGGCAGCGGCGAGCCGTCGCTGGAGCTCCAGGGTGAACAGCAGCATCGCCAGCTTGGACTGGCTGTAGGCGGTCATCGGGTCGTACTCGCCGGTCAGGTCGAGGTTGTCGAAGTGGATGCGAGGGCTGCCCGGGGCCTTATGCGCGGTGGACGACAGGGACACCACACGGCCGGTGATGTGTGGCAGCAGCAGGTTGGTCAGGGCGAAGTGCCCCAGGTAGTTGGTGCCGAACTGCGTCTCGAAGCCGTCCTTGGTGCGGCCCTCGGGGACGTTCATGACGCCGGCGTTGTTGATGAGCAGGTCCAGGTCACCGTGCCAGCCGTCGGCGAACTCGCGCACCGAGGAGAGGTCGGCCAGGTCGAGCTTGCGAACCTCGACGCTGCCGTTCACCGTCGCGGCGGCGGCCTCGCCGCGCTTGGCGTCCCGTACGGCGAGGACGACGTGCGCGCCCGCGGCGGCCAGGGCCGTGGCGGTGGCGAGGCCGAGGCCGCTGTTGGCGCCGGTTACGACGGCGGTGCGGCCGGTCTGGTCGGGGATGTCGGTGGTGTTCCAGGGCTGGGTGTGCGTGTTCTTTGCCATGAGTCCAATGTATGCACTGACCACAATGTATGCAACATTAACAATGTGGGTGTCGCTCACACCCGGCTAGGCTGAGGGCATGACGAACCGCCCGTACCACCACGGAGACCTCCCCGCCGCGCTGCTCGCACGGGCCGAGCAGACGTTGCACGAGAAGGGAGCGGGCGCGCTGTCCCTGCGGGAGCTGGCTCGCGAGATCGGGGTGAGCCCCGCCGCGCCGAGTCGCCACTTCAAGTCCAAGCAGGCACTGCTGGACGCCCTGGCACTAACCGGGTTCGAGCGGCTCGCCGAGGCCATCGAAGCCTCGCAGGAAGGCGCTGGTGAGGCGTTCGCCGACCGACTGGATGCTGCGGCCCGCGCCTACGTGGGCTTCGCCGTGGCCAACGCCGCACTGCTCGACCTGATGTTCTCGGTCAAGCACAGCCCGGAGGCGTCGGAAGCACTGGGAACGACTGCCCACCGGTGGTCTGAGCAGCTCCTGGAGCTGATCAGCGACGGGCAGCACCGGGGCGAGGTGCGCCAGGGGCCGCTGGAGCGTGTGGCCCTGCCGGTCTTCGCTGCGCTGCACGGATACGCCGGACTGGCGGTGAGCGGCATGCTGCCGCCCGAGGTGGCCGAGCACGGCCTGGATGACGTAATCGAGGGCATCGTGCGCCAATGCAGGCCGGAGTAGATCGCCGCGACCACCCCCTCGAAGGCAGCGAGTCCGCCCACAACGCGCGCCTCGCGCTGGGGGGCTTCGCCCACCCGGGACCGTGCGCACCACCCCCGGATCTGGCTGGCTATCGGGCGGCCACTCCGCCGTCGCGCCCGGCCGCAGGTCGGCGCCCTGTGGGTGGGGAATCCAGGTGAGCAGGTCTGTCCACTCCCTGAGCACGGGGTGGGGAAATTCAACGAGCCTCATCAGGGTCGCCATCGCGGCGCAGGCGCGTGCAGCCAGGCTCGAGGTCTTAGCGCTGTGACTGCATAGGTTCACCGGGTTGCTCGTTGTGCTGGTTGGAAGTAGATACTTCCAACCAGCAGGGGAGGCGGGATGGCACCACCGGTGATGATTCGGAGGCTAACGGAACTGGAGGGACAGAAGCTCCAGCGGATCGTGAAGCGGGGCAGCACGAGCTCGGTGCGGTTACGCCCCGCCACCCAGTCCTGGCAACCCAACGACGCTAACGAGCACGCCTCCGCCGCGAGAGAGGCATCCGCTGGGGTGGGCGTCCGCTCCGAGCAGCCGCCTAACCAGTCAGCGCTCCAGACTGTCAGGGCACCAGCGCCGCGTGCAACGCGTCGAACATGTCACGCAGGTCCTGGGTGGGGGTCGGATCGAGTTCCATCTGAAGGTGGCACATGGTGTCGTCCCCGTTGGGGGTCAACCGCACGAAGAGGGCGAATCCGTCCCCAACGGGCTGAGCCTTCAATGCCAGGGGATTATTGCGGCCAGGCGTCACCACAGCCGCGAAGCCCACACCTGACGCCGCGTCCAGATGCGAGAGTATTTGCCCCGCGAAGTCCGCGACTTCAGCATCACTGAGGTTCGCGGCGAAGTCGGCTGTCAGCCGGGAGCACCAGTCGGCACTGACTCGCCAGGTGCCGCCACCGGTCCGAATCAGATCCAGCCACGCATCATCAGTGCCGAGGCGCATATGCGGCTCCTCCATCCCAGCCCTCCGGCATCCACTCGTGGGCTCAAGATCCTATAGCGCGAATCACCGCCGCGGGTTTCGCCGGGCGCATCCAACAGGCCATCGACCCGGAGAGCCTTCCCGCTCAGAGCACTAGTTCACGGCGCATCATCGTAGAAACGCCACACTCCAGTCGGCCATTGCGGAAGCCAAATGACCGGTAGTGACCAGGCCGTCGACGTCGACCCTTTGAAGGCGACAAGAAACTCAGGCGGACGAGACTGTGGACTCCATCATCCTGAACAGGTTGGTGATGTCCTTGTGGAAGGTGAACTCGCGCAGGAGCGTGGTCCAGCGGCCTTCTTGGCACCGCCAGACGAAGTTGTAGAGCACCGGAACTCCCTCCTCGGCCCTGCGCATGATGATCGTCCCATGGCCGTCGTACACGCTGGTGGCCAGAAGACTGACGTCGTCGAGTGACTCACCCACCTTCAGTCCCTGGTCCCGCAGAGCGCGGAAGCGGCCCATGAACTGGTTCTTCGTCAGGGTCACCACCTGGCCTTCTTCGTCGAACCGGATGTTCTCGAATCCAGGGTCGTAGAGGGCATCCAGCGCGTCCACGTCCATGGCCAGGCCGGCGTTCAGGTACTCCCACATACGATCCACGAGCGACTGGTTCACGAACGACTCTCCCTCATCACGGGTCCAAACACAGGGGTTTCATCGGCGGTCGTGGACGGCATGAGCGTTCACGGACGCCACCGGCCCCATCCCCAAGGTCGTGGCCCCCACCAACAGAACGCCGACAGGTCGGTGTCCCCCACCGACAGACGTGCGACAACCTCTGTACTCACACTGCGTACGCGGCCACAGTGTCGACGCCGAGTGCCGTTTGGGGCCTGCGATCTTCTTACCCGCGTCGATGCCCTGCCCCGGGCCGTGTATCTTACTCCAGCCGTAGATCGTGATCTTCATGTCCGTGCCGTGCCGGGCTGGTCACCGGTAGCCTGCAGGCGTGGGTGAGATCTGGGACGAACGGCGGCTGGTCGCGGACGGATTCGAGCATGTATATGCCGAGTTGGAGTGGTACGACGGTCCCCGCGACGGTCTTGTCGACGTCGACGGGGTGCCTCACTACTTCCAGTGCCACGACCTGGACTTCTCCGTTGCACCGGATGAGTACTTCGTGTGGCCAGCGGACGAGACCTTGGTCGCGCTGGAGCGTGAACAGTGGGCGATCTTCGTCGCGTGGAACGACTGCTACGAAGCGGGAACCGCCGGGATCGACCGTCATCCTGGTCAGGGAGGTATCGACCCCCGGTATGACGAGCTGACGGCACAGCTCACCCCACACCGCCAAGTGCCGGCAGATGCGAAGCTGCTGGTTGCCGAGTGGCGGTTCGACGGCAAGGGCCTGGCCGGACTCGACGAACACCAGGTTCGCCGCTTCGGGTCCTGGTCCCGCTGGGTCACCCTCGCCATGCTCGCCCATGCCTTCCTCGCTGTCGTCCGAGCCGACGAGCACAACCGCCAGCCGATACCGCAAGGCCTCATACCGCTCACCTGCAACGAGATCCACCGCCTGTTCATCACCCTCGTCATTCAGCCCACCCACGATGCCGCCCACCGGCTCGACTGGTCCGACTGGCGACGCCGCCACCAGGCCCGATCCAAGACCAGCCATTTCCAGCGGCAAGCCGCTGAGGCATGAAGATCACGATCTACGGCTGGAGTAATCTGGGAAGGTTCTCAGTAGTCACCAGAACTGCGGATGTTCCTGAATGTTCGCCGAATATGGCGGCACCGCCTTTGTCATTCCGCTCGTCAACCAGCTTCGCAGATCGACGTATCGGTCAGCGAAAAGGGGCCCTGCCGTCCGCGGCAGAGGTGACCGAGGGCTGGTCCGGAGCGCGAGAGAGGTGTGCTGTTCCTCGTTCTCCGGCGGGGCTTATTGCAGTGGGTTCCCGGAGTCCGGTGCCGGGGACGACGAGGTTTCGTGTGACCTCGTACAACACAGCCGACAACGCAGCGCGTGCACGCCGACGGCCTTCGCGGTACGGCCGCCCGTCTGCGAAGACAGGTCGGTCTCCTCGCTGGGGCATCCGCGACAGACCATCGGCGGAGGTGACAACTACCCGTGCACTCAGAATCTCCTTCGTATGCATGGAAGGAAGGGGGTCACCGCGACCATTGCGCAAGCACCAACAGTGGTCTCCCATCTGGGACACACCGAAGCTTGGCGATGTTCAGCGCGTTCGGACGGCAGCTGGGGCCAGCGGATGTGGTTTGCCTTCGATGGCGGTGGCGTGCTGACGTCATTGACGGTGTGTCGACTGCTCGTTCGCGGAGTGCGGCCGTCGGTCGTCTGTGTCGGCGGCGCGGAGGACTTCGCGGATCAGCAGGTCGAGGTCGTCCGTGGTGGTGCGGTAGTTGCACAGGCAGGCGCGCAGGACTGTGCAGCCCTGTACGGACACGGTGGCGAGGTAGGCACGTCCGCCGGCCTGGACGCGGTGGGCGACCCGAGCGTGAAGGTCATCCGCGTCGCCGTCAGGGTGGGCGATGCGGAAGCAGGCGACCGGCCAGGGGCCGCCCGCCACCAGTTCCAGCCGGGGGTGGGCGGTGATCTTGTCTCGTAGCTGGTCGGCCAGCGTGAGGTAGTACTCGATCAGGGTGGTGACGCCGGCACGGCCGAGGTGGTGCAGGGTGGCCCACAGGGCGAGGGCCCGGGTGCCGGGGCGGGTCAGCTCGATGGTGGCGTGGGAGAGCCACGGGAGCGCGTCCGGTTCGCCGGCAGTGAGGTAGGACGCGCGGTGGGCGAAGGCCGTGTGCAGGTGCTCTGGGTCCGGGACCAGCAGCGCTCCGCATCCCACCGGCACACTGAGCGTCTTGTGCGGGTCCACGGTCAGCGAGTCGATGTTTCCGACACCCCGGTAAAGGGGGGCCAAGGCCGGGACGGCTGCGCCGAGTCCGCCCCAAGCGCCGTCCGCGTGGTGCCACATCCCAGTACGGCGACACAGGTCGGTGACCGCATCAAGCGGGTCGACTGCGCCGGTGGCCGTGGTGCCCAGGGTGGTGACGGTGCAGAACGGCAGCAGGCCGGCGTCCAGGTCGGCCGTGACCGCGGCACCCAGGGCGGCAGGCTCCAGTCGGTCGTTGTCGTCGGTAGGGATGGGACGCAGCCGGTGGGCGGGCAGACCGATGCAGGCCGCGGCCCTGGCGACGGACATGTGCGCCTGGGCGCTGTAGTAGAGGGTGAGGCGAGCATGGTCACGGTCGTAGGCGGGGCCGTCGCCCGAGCCGCGCCGAGTGAGGAACCAGGTGCGCGCCGTGGCCAGGGCGAGCAGGTTGGCCATGGAACCGCCGCTGGTCAGCACCCCGCCCGTGGTGTCTGGCAGCCCCGTCAGATCGGCGAGCGTTCGCACAGTGCCGCGCTCGATGTCCATCAGGGCGTTCTCGCCCATGCCACAGGTTGCGTTGATGGCACCGGCCAGCAACTCGGCGATGATCCCGGCCGGCGCGGGCGGAGAGTTGACCCAGGCGAAGAAGGCGGGGTGCCCGTTGCCGGTCGGGAAGGGCGCGATCTCCTCGCGCACGAAGTCCAGCACCTCTCCCAGCTCCGCGCCGGCGCGGGGCAGCGGTGCCTCGCGCAGCCGGGCCCGCCGCTGCGCTGACATCCGACGGCTGACCGCGTCGGCCGGGAGGGTGCTCAGGTACTGGGACACCCACTCCGCCGCAGCCACGAGTTCGTCCCGCAGGACCTTCGGGTGGACTCCCGGCGGCATCGGGTCCAAAGCCGGGACGGCTGCGCTGCCAGGAGCCGAAGAGAGCTCACACAAACGGTGGGTCATGACGGCGTTTAGTGCCTTTCGTTGTGGCAAGGCCCCAGGTCAACCACCGAGGACCGTGATCGTAACGAGCGGCCCCGCCAACGGGCACGCGGACGGGCGAAACTCGACGCAGCCATCGGCAACCGGACAAGCAGCTGATCCCCACGTGACAAAGCCGCGACAGAGGCGACCGGGAAGCGAACAGTCCGGCCGTGAGCGCTCGGGACTGTCTCGAAGTGTGATGTGCGTAGCGGTGCGAGGCCATCCGTCATGGCCCACCCGCCAGCCCGCCCTTCAGCCCGTCCAACGCCCCTCGTTGACGCGCTCCGCGTGACAGTGCTCCCACCACGTCGTCGCTGCCCTCGCCGTGAGATGACGACATCAACTGCGAGACCAGACAGGAGCCCAGCCTACGACCACCTGCGCCGATGGCTGCGTCAGCGCGACCTCCGCGACCGCATCTCCCGCAAGGGCATCGAGTCCTCGCAGCGGCTGGGCCGACGTCGGTAAGTGGTCGGAGGAACCGTGTCCTGGCTGGCGGGCTGCCAGTGCTTACATCAGCGGTACGCACGCGAAGCGGGACCCTTCCTCACCTTCGTCGGTTACCGCCGACTGCTCCGGTGAGCCAGTCGGCCGGGCGGGAGGTTCGGCCAGCACCGGTGGTGTCAGTGACGGCTCGTAGGGTGCGCTGGTATTCGACGAGGACCTCCTGAGGGCTGTTCGTGCCGCTGTGAGGAGCTGGTCGCCGAGCTGCAACAGCTCCATCCCGCGGGACGCGTCCTGCGGCAGCAGGTACGGCATGGAGCTGTCCGAAGGTCGCCTTTGCCAAGCACGTACACCGGCACCGCCATGTCAGTTCTGCTTCGGAAGCTCGGTAGTCGGCCCCGGGCGCTTGCGGCCCGCGTCCCGGCTCTGCGACGATCCGCGGCGGTCGCGCAGAGACGTGGCGAGGGCCCGGGGATGCAGGCCGCTTGGATCCTGCGGCGCCAGGTTGCAGTGAGGCGGGGGATGGGCGTGGGGGGACGCGTCACCTTCAGGGCGGGGCCGTGGGCGCAACTGCGCTGATCCTGTTCGGCGGACCGGTTGCCGTCGGAACGGCCGCGGGATATGTCAGCGGTGGCCGGCTGCTGGGCGTGCGGCTGCGACGGCTGTGGCTGCTGTGGCTCGCGGCCGCTGTGCAGGTCGCTCAGTTGGCTACGACCAGTCTTCCCGGCGCTGCCGGACGCTCTCTCAGGGCACCGCTGCTTGCGTTGGCCTTCGCCCTTGCCCTGCTCTGGCTGGGTTTCAACGCTCCGGGCAGACCTTGGCCGTTGAAGACCGGGGTGGGACTGACACTCACGGGTGCCGTTCTCAACGCTCTGGCGATCGCCGTCAACGGCCGGATGCCGTGCAGCCTCTCCTCGGCGACCGCCGCCGGTTTGCGCGCCGGGTCCGAGACTGCCAAGAACGTGCCGGCCGGGCGCAGTACCCATCTGCTCGCCCTGGGCGACACCATCCCTCTTCCGCCTCTGCACGCCGTCGTCAGCATCGGCGACGTGCTCCTGGCGATCGGCGCGGCCCTGCTCGTCGCAACCGCCATGCACCACCCAGCCAACGCCGCTGAAGAAAGGAACCAGCCATGTCCCGCACCCTCACCTGGCAGCGCCTGGCGCTGATCGCGTTCACCCTCGTCTCGGTCGCCGTGCTCCTCTACACCCTCGGCGCCCCCGACTGGACCGGCGGCTGACAGTCGGCTTGGTTCACGCCCTGGTACGGCGCCACGATGCGGCCCGCCGGAGTCCGGCGGGCCGCATCGTGGACCTGGGTCAGTTCCAGGACCACATCTGCCATGCCCCGCCGTTGCAGGGGAACCACATCGCCTGGCGGCTCTGTCCGCCGTCCAGGCACTTGGACGCGTCGTGTGCCCAGCGGAAGCGGTAGTAGGTACGGCCGCCGGCGGAGCCCGCGTACTCGACGGTCCACCTCTGCCAGTCGCCGCCGTTGCACGAGAACAGGCCGGAGCTCTGTCCGCCGTCGAGGCACAGGCCCGCGTTGTCGCGCAGCTGGTAGGTGCTGTCCGTAGTCGGGGCGATGTCCTGCCAGATCTGCACCGGGGAGCCGTTGCAGTCCCAGGTGCTGACCCAGCCGCCGCCCCCGTCAAGACACTGGCTCTTCGCGAAGTTGTACATCTCGCCGTTCCGCCAGGCGGCGTTGGCACTGCCCGCCGTGGCGAAGGTGACGCCGCCGGCGAGCGCGAGCGTGGCGGCGGCCGTGGCGAGGGCCCGTCGGGCAGTTCGGAGCTTGAGCATGGTGCTGGTCTCCTCAATCTGACGAGTCGTGCGCTGATCGGGCGTTGCGGATGCTTCCGGTCGTACCGCGCAGGCGTGGCAGGCGACTCGGTCGGAATTCCGCGCCTCGAGTGCGGAGTGTGAGGGCACACTCCGCACTCCTTGCCCGCCCACTGGTCTTCCGTGAGCACCGCTGCGGTGACGCTATGGACACGCGTCCGTCGGCCGTCCTAGATTCGTCCTAGTGCGAGGTCGGCGGGGGGTTCGACGCTGATCGCCGAGTGCCGGGGGGAGCATGAGGTTCGGCGTGCTGGGGCCGTTACACGCCCAGATCACCGGGCGCGAGGTCAGGTTCGACGGGCCGCGGCAGGCCAAGATGCTGGCCGCGCTTCTGCTCGACGCCAACGACCTCGTGGCCATGGAACGGCTCGTCGCCGTGATGTGGGACGGGAAAGCACCCGCCACCGCGGTCCGCCAGGTTCAGGACGCTCTCTCCGGGCTGCGCCGCAACCTCGCAGCGCGCGGAGCACCCGCGTCCTTGATCAGCACGCGGCGTGGCGGATACCAGATCCACCTGGCCCCGGATCAGCTCGACCTGCTGGAGTTCGACCAGGAGCGGCGCCTCGCCGAACGGCACAGGGTCCCGTTCGACCAGGCGGTCGCACTGCGGCGGGCGCTGGCATGCTGGCGCGGAAACGCCCTGGTCGACATCGCCAGCCGGGCCCTGGAGCTCGACGCGGCACGGCTGAACGAGAAGCGCGCGGCCACGCACAAGCTGTGCCTGAGCATCGAACTCGACCTGGGGCGTCATCGTGAGGTCATCGACGAACTGACCGCCCTGCTCCGTGAGCACCCCTACGACGAGCACGTCGCCGAACACCTGATGGTCGCCCTCTACCGGTGCCGGCGACAGGGCGAGGCCCTGCAGGTGTACGAGCGGTTACGCCGGACGCTGGCCGACGAACTCGGCGTCGATCCCACTCCGCCGCTCCAGACGCTGCATCAGCGCATCCTGACCGCCGATCCCGTCCTGGCGGCTCCGGTACCGGAGAGCGGTCCCGCGGACATCCCGTCGGAGAGTCCCGACGCGACGGCCACCGGGCCGACGATGGCGATGCCCGTACGTCAACTGCCGCTGGACGTACCGGACTTCGTGGGCCGGGCGGAGTCGCTGGCCGAGCTCGCCGGACTGCTCGGCGGGTCGGCGCCGAACCGGGCGCCGGTGGCCGTCATCGTGGGCGGTCCAGGGGTCGGCAAATCCTGCCTGGTGACGCATGCCGCGCGGCTGGCGAGTGCCGCGTTCCCCGACGGCCAGCTCTACCTCGACCTCGCCGCCACATCGGACGAGCCCCGGGACCCGGGGCTGATGCTGGCCGAGGCGCTGCGCGCGCTCTCGATCGCCGGCAGTGCGATCCCGAACGGCCTGTCCGAGCGCGCCGCGCTCTACCGGTCGCTGCTGGCGGACCGCCGCATGCTGGTGGTGCTGGACGATGCCGGGCACGCCGATCAGGTGCTGCCCTTGTTGCCCGGGTCCGACGGTTGTGCCGTGTTGATCACCAGCCGCACGCTGCTGACGCAGCTTCCCGGCGCCCGGCACATCGACCTGGACGTGCTGAGCCCGGCCGAGGCACGGGAGTTGTTCACCGGCATCGTCGGGCGGCGGCGAGTCGAGCGGGAACCGGCGGAGGCCGACTCGATCCTCGGCTGCTGCGGCAACCTGCCGCTGGCGATCCGGATCGCCAGCGCCAAGCTCACCGGCCGCCCGGCCTGGTCGCTGCGGGTGTTACGGGAACGGATCGAGGACGAGTCCCGGCGGCTGGCCGAGCTGAGGGTCGGGGATCTGAGCGTGCGAGCCAGCATCGAACTGAGCTTGCGGCTGCTGCCGGCCGACGCGGTGCGCGCGTTGAGCCTGCTGGGTCTGCTCGGTGCCTACACCCTGCCCGGCTGGGTGGTCGGCCCGCTGCTGGGTCGCTCGGACGCCGAGGAGGTGCTGGACACCCTCGTCGACGCGAGTTTGGTGCGGCTCACCGCCACCGACGCCATCGGTCAGCCGCGCTACCGGCTGCACGACCTGATCAGGACCTGTGCGGTGGAGTTCGCCGCGCAGCTGCCGGCGGCGGACAAGCGGGACGCGATTGTCCGGGTGCTGTCCGCCTGGCTCGATCTGACCGGGCGTGGTACCGCTCGGCTGCCGGCCGGGCTGCTGGCCGGCGAGCCCGGCTCGGCGCCGCGCCTGTCGCTGCCCGACGCGGTCGTGGACCGGCTGATGGCCGACGCGGTCGGCTGGTTCGACGCGGAACGCGACACCCTGCTCGGCGCGGTGAAACTGGCTGTGGACTGGGGGCTGGACGAGTCGGCCTGGGAACTGGCGGCCGGCCTGGTGACCTACTACGACCACCGGTGCCTGTACCAGGACTGGGAGCACGGGCACCGGCTCGCGTTGGACGCGGCCGAGGCCGCCGGCAACGTGCGCGGCGCATCGGTGCTGCTGCGCGGTCTTGGCCAGCTGCACATCTACCGGGACGAGTTCGACGGGGCGACCCGCGCCCTGGAGTCCTCCGTCGAGCTGTGTCGGGACGCCGGGGACAAGCGCGGCGAGGCGTTGTCGGTGGCGATGCTGGGCACGGTCAGCCGGGTGCAGGGCCGTGACGACGAAGCTTTCGAGCGGGTCGAGCAGGCGCTGGCCATGGCGGTCAGTGAGGGCGACCGGCACCTCGAAGCGCAGCTGTCCTGCTCGATGGCAGTGATGCGGCTCATGCAGGGCGACCTCGACGAGGCGGAGTCCTGGTTCGACGAAGCCTTGCGTCAGGCCAGGGCGCTCGACGACGGGCATCGGGTGGCGGTCGTGCTGCGACGGTTCAGCCGGCTGCACGACAGGCGCGGTGATCCGGACGAGGCGCTGCGCTGTCTGCGGCAGGCGCTGGCCACGTTCGAGAAGCTGGCCGACGAGCGGTGCGCCGCGTACACGCTGCTGGAAGTCGGCCGCGTGTACGCCGGTCGGCACGACCGGGACCGGGCGAGGCCGGCGTTGGAGCGCGCGGCGGACCTGTTCCACCGGCACGGCGACCGTCAGGACGAGGCCACGTGCTGGCAACTGATCGGCGACCTGGACGCCGCCGCCGGCGTCCACGACCTGGCACGCCGGCACCGCGGGCGGGCGCTGCGGCTGTGGCAGACGATCGGCGACATGAACCAGACGACGGCTCCAGCGCGACCGTCGTCGCCGTGACCTGGCTGACGCGGTACGTGCCGAAACGACGTCCGGGCGAGTCATGTACGGCACTGTGCGTGCCGGAAACCTCATTCAGGCGGGCCGCAGTTCTGCAACCGGCTGAGAAGAGCCCTCCCCCGGCCCAGTCGCGGCATCTGGCCCGGCCCGGCCCTCGGCATGATGATCAACGTGCTGCCGCGACTTGCCTGTCTCGTGGTCGCCAACGCCTGTACTGCGCTGCGCTGCCCCTGCTGTCGGTCGGCGACCAGGACAGCCCTTCCCTACTTCGGATGCCGATTCGCCCCAGGCGGCAGCCGCCCGGCCAAGCCCTCATGGACCTGCTTCATTCTCGTAGCGGGAACGACGCGCGTGCCTGCCACTTCTCGCCGTCGTGAACTATGAGTTCAACCGACGAGACGTGAGCCGTGAACGGGAGCCTCGTCGCGAGGTCGGCCTCGATCTCCTCCAGGACGGCGTCCTCCTGACCCTGAGCGATGGTCAGGTGCGGCACGATGTCGATGAATCGGCCGCCGTACGGCGGAGCCTCAGGCCAACGATGAGCGATCGCCTCCGTGAGCTGCCGCAACTGCGTGTCCGGTTCGGGGACGAGATAGAGCGCTTCCGGAAATCGTCCGCATCTCTCGAACCGCAGGTCAAAGGCCGGGTGGCTGCCCAGCACGTCCGCGAGTGCGGAGTGGACCACCAGCGCATCTGTTCGGCTCGCGTCGAGGAACGGGAAGAGCACGGTGACGTGAGCGGGGACCCCGGCCCGGGCCGAGGGGTCGAGCCGTTCACGCCACGTGCTGACGGACGGCTCCGCCTCCGGTATCCGGACGATGAGAGCCGTCTGGCCCACCTGGAACGCACTGGTGCTGTCATCTGTCATGACACCGCATGGTGTCAGTTCTGCCGCAGACAGCACGAACGGCGGCCTGGCGGGCGTTGGAAGCCCTGGTCGGCGTACGAGGGGACGATGCCGACGACCGGACACCGAAGTCCGGTCCGGCCGCGCCAATCGACCTCTGACTACCCACAGCCGACCGGACCACGGCCATTCCGGGCGCACTTGTAGAAACTTCTGTACTTGCCGAGCGAAATGCGGATGCGGATTGTCGGCACGGGTGCTTACTATCCCGGCCATGCCAAGACCCTTCGGATTCGCCTTTACTCAGCGCCCTGACGGCACCGTGACGATCACCCACCAGGGCCGTCCGGCGGGTACGTTGCGCGGCGCGCGTGCCCAGAAGTTTCTTGCGGAGGTCGAACCGGGGGATGCCCAACTGGTGATGGCACGCTGGACCGGTGCCTACAAGCACGGCAATGAGCGCACCGCGCGTAACCACCCACGTAATCGGGCGTAGGGCCTGTCGGTCGGTTCTCCGCGCCGCCCGTCACCTACGTTGAGGGGTAACTATCCGGCCGCCTCAACCCCTCAGTCAAGGAGAGAGAGCTGACTCCGCATTCCCTCGCGTTCTATGTGGACGTGGTCATGTCCGGAACGGTGCTCGGTGCCAGGCCCACGGACAGTCCCGACCAGGTCAGCGCGATCGTCGGTTCCGACTTCGCCGAGAACTCCCTTGACGACCACACCATGTGGCGCGACTACGGATTGGTCGAGTTCTTCTGGGTCCGGGAGTCGCCCGACCACCCCTGGGAGGGGCACCACTTCACCCTGCAGGTGCATCGGCTTTCGTACTGGGGCAGCAACATCGTCAACAAGACGATTCGCGAGCGGTACGGTCGCTTTGACCGTCACCTCCGCTTCGACAAACTGCAGCGGCTGCTGGCCAACCGCGGCGTGCGCCTGGAGGACGTACCGGACGCCAATGCCCCGGCCTTCACCCTGCATTGGCAGCCCGCATCCAAGGTGTCCGTCATGGCGCTCCGGGAACGCGAGTGGGGGCGGCGCCGGCGACGCGGTAACGATCTTGTCGGCGACGTGCACAAGATCTCGTCGTCAATGACCGCCGAGCAAGTGGCTTGGAACAGAGCACGCTACGGCCGTCAGGGCGGCTAGGGCTGGACGACACTCCCTGGTTCGTCCAGCGGCCAGCTCGTGCCGCCCGGTTCGTACACGGGCGAGGCGCTGAGGCTCATCCCTCGTCGCTGGCGCGCCTCGCGCGGAACGCCGCTGCCTTGACCCGGTTCTGGCAGGCCGTCGAGCAGAACTGGCGGCCGGCGTTGCGGGATGTGTCCACGTAGACCCGGTCGCAGCGCGGGGCTGCGCAGATGCCGAGGCGGCCGGCGTAGTCGCCGCCGAGGGCCATGGCGAGGCCGGTGGCGCAGCCGGCGCTCCAACCGACGGCGTAGGTGTCGTCGGCGCCGTGGAAGTGGACCTGCCACGGCTCGCCGGGGGCGCGGTCGAGCTGGGGGCGGGCACCGGTCTCGTACAGCAGCGCGTTGAGGGCGGCAGCCGCGTCGTCGAGACGGTCGGCGGCCACGGATTCGAACACCGTACGCAGGGCGCGGGCGGTTTCGGCCAGTCGGTCGGCCTCGTCGAGTCCGAGGTCCGGCCCGGCGGAGAGCGCCGCGCGGACCGCTTCGACCCGCTCGGCGCCCTGGGGGGCGAAGTACTGACGGCCGCGTGCCTGACCGTCGGTCAGTGCGTTGACGAGTGCCGCCGAGGCGTCGAGCAGGGTACGCATGTGACTGTCGAACAACACTTGACCAGTTACCTTTCACCTGCCTACGGTGGCCGTCACCGACAATAGACGATTGACCAGTGACGGGAGGCGCTGTGCTGCGCTCCGAACCGCTGCCCCGCACCGTCCGCCTGCTGCTGCTCGCCCGGATCGTCAACCGACTCGGAGCCTTCTCGCTGCCCTTTCTCACCGCGCTGATCTGTGCCGACCACGGCGCGAGCCTGACCACCGCCGGGCTGGTCAGCGCCGCCTTCGGGCTCGCAACGATCCCCTCACGGCTGGCCGGGGGACGACTGGCCGACGGGATCGGCCGGCGCACGACCATCGTGCTCGGCCTCTGCGGATGCGCCGTCGCACAGCTGGCCATCGCGGCCTCCGCATCGCTCACCTGGGCGGTCGCCGGCGCGGTGCTGCTCGGGCTGGCCTTCGAGCTCTACGAGCCGCCCAGCCAGGCGATCATCGGCGAGTCCGTGCCCGAGCGGCAACGGGTGCGTGCGTTCAGCCTGTTCAGCGCAGCGCTCGCGGCAGGCGGCATGGGCGCCGGACTGCTCGCCGCCCTCGTCGGACACTGGGACCTGCGATGGCTCTTCGTCGCCGACGCCGCCACCTGCCTGGCCTGCGCGCTGCTGATCCGGCTCGCCCTTCCCCATGACCGTCCGGCACGAGCCGCAGCGGACCAGGACCACACCACCGTACGACCGCTGAGGGACCGAGCCCTGTTGAACGTCCTGGCCACCGGAACCGCCTACGCGCTCATCAACCAGCAGACCGTGATGACCCTGCCCCTCGCGCTCGTCCGGCAGGGCCTGCCCGCGGCCGATGCCGGACTGCTGTTCACCGCCACCGCGGCCACCACCGTGCTCGCCCAGCCACTGGTCCGGCTGCCCTGGACGAGCAGGCTCACGACACCCGCCGCTCTCGCCCTCGCCCATCTCCTCCTGGCCGCGGGCCTGACCGGCTACGCCTTCGCCCGCGGCCTGCCCGCGCTGCTCACCGCGGCCGCCGTGTGGAGCCTCGGCGACCTGCTGGTCATGGGCCGCATCTACGCGCTCGTCACCGACCTGGCACCACCCGGCGCAACCGGCCGATACCTGGCCGTCTTCGGCACCAGCTGGGGCTTTGCCGCGACGCTCGCCCCCGTCCTCGGCACCCAGCTGCTCGCCCGTGCGGGGACGACCACGCTGTGGTCCACGATGGCCGCGTCCTGCCTGCTCCTCGCCGCGCTGCACCTCCGGGTGACACCACAGTCACCCCGCCTACCCGGTGCCACGGAGGCTGTCCGCCACCCGGCCCGGGGCGCCGCATAGCGGCAGCGAACCCGGCCCGCGAACCGGCGTTGTCACAAAGCAGGTTGCCGGCGGAACTTTCGTACAACGGCCAAGTGGGTGACGACGTGGACCGCGCGTGAGATCCGCGTGAGATCCGCGTGGGTGAAGCCTGGCCGCCCGCTCTGTCGTAGGGGGCCCGTAGGGTGCGGCCATGTCTGTGCCTGACCTGGTGCCCATCCGATATGAACCCGACCACCGCACGTCCACCATCGGGTGGTGGGAAGGCGGACAGTTCTTCGCGCATGTCAGCGGCGTCTTCGCAGGGCGAGGCGGTGACCAGGAGCGAGTACTGCGGCGGTGGTATTCCGTACTGCACGAGTTCGACGCCGCAGGTACACATACGCGCTCCCGCATCGAGTCGGCGGGTCTGGCCACGGACGGACCGGCGAGGGCTTCGGTGGTGGCAGCCGCGCGAGAGCGCGTGGAGGAGTGGCTGGGCTCGCTGCCCGCGGTGAGGTTCGGGGACATCGCGACAGCGCCGTTCTCGATCGACGTCGACGGGATCCGGTTCGGCCTGGTCCGCGAGTGCCACGGGGAGTATCCCGAGGGTGAGGAGCGCGAGGACTGGGCGGAGTTCTATCCGGAGCGGCTCGGATTCGGCGCGCCCTGGGACGGGTCTTACGACACGTGACCGAACGCCGCCACCAGCCGGCGGTGACGCGGCACTGGAAGCCGCCGTGCCTGCCGGGTTGCTCCTCGGGTGCTCTTCCGCCCTTCCGACGCTCCGCTCCCCGACGTCGACACGCCGGCCGATCTGAACCCGCGGTCGGGCTGACGCTCATGTCATCGTCCGCCAATCCGCGGTGAGCGGGCGCGGCGGCTTCCGTGATCTGCCGGTCCGCGACCTCTATTGCCGAGGTTTGCGACTGAGCCCGATCATCCGGTCGGCGACGTCCAGGGGCAGAGCTGGGTTCATGGCCGCCTCGTCAGCGGTTTCCGCGTCGCGCAGCATCGCTACGAGGATGGATGCGGGCAGTCGGTGGTCGCGTAGCGCGGCGGAGCGGATGTGCCGCTCGGGGTCGCTGAGGAGCCGGACGGCGGACGCGGGCGTCAGGCGCGGGTCGGTCGCGGCGCGGTAGCGCACCTCGGGTTCCGTGTCCCGGGTGAACCGTTCCACGAGCTCGGCGGACGACAGGGGGTCGTCCAGCGCGAGTTGCCGCATGCGCGGGTCCGGGTCGTCGGCGTACCGCAGGAGCCCTTCACGCGGGAAGTTCGGGTGGTTGCGTGGGCGACCAGGAAAGCTGAGGCTGCCCGTCCACCACTTCCAGACCCGCAGCAGCATGCCGGCGGGCGCGTCCTCGCAGGATTCCGCGAGGAAGAGCTGCACGACACGGTCTTCGTCGACCGCTAGTTTCCCGACCACGTCCTGCGGAAGGCGCGGGGCGCGGGCGACGCTCCTGCGGACGAGCGGGTGAGCGGAGTCGGCGAGGCGGCGCATGGCGGCGGGATTGTCGTGGAGCGCGGCGACCCAGGAGAGCGTGCGCTCTCGCGAGGTCGGGTCGAACTCGAAATCGATCGTGGCCCGTTCCTGTTCCGTGAGGTCGGGGCGTAGGGCTACCCGGTGGCGCACGTGGGCGTCCGCGTCCCTGCCGAGTTCGGAGACCAGGTCCGGCTCCAGGTGCGGATTGTCGGCGAGGGCGGCGCGCTCGGCGGGCTCGCCGTGGCGGACGAAGTGTTCGGCCGGCGCCCGGTCCAGGCGGCACGTTTTCAGGACGTCGTCGGGCAGGCCACCCGCGTCGAGGTCCGAGCTCGTGACCGGGTGTTGCCGGTGGTGGGCACGGCGGGCAGCGGTCCGCACCCCTGCCACGGGGTCGGCGAGGAGCGCCTGGTGCTGCGCGTCGTCCAGGTACGGCCAGGCGGTCCGGCAGGCGGTGGCCCGGACGGTGCCGTCGGCGTCGGCCGCCAGGGCGACGCCGACCGGTACGGGCAGGCCGGTCAGACGCGCGGTCTCCTGCCGCACCCGCGTGGACCGGTCGGCGGCGAGCTGCCGGCAGGTCTCCTCGGTGACCTCGGCGCGCCGGTCGGCGGCGAGCAGGGCCAGGATCCAGCGGTGCTTCTCGGACTCCTCGCCGAGGATCAGGCGCTCCCAGTGCTCCTTCGTGAGATGCGGATGCACCTCGGCGAGGGTCTGGCGCACTCTCCATTCCGGGTGCGTGAGGGCCGCCTCGAGCGTCTCGCGCGGCAAAGTGCCGTACAGGTTCCAGGTGTTCAGCCCGAGCAGCCGGTGCCGGAGCTCGGCGGGCACGGTCTCGTTCCGCGCGAGCCCGCCGGCCCACGCGTGGCGGAGCCGCTCGGCCAGTCCACCTTCTCCGAGTTCGTCGAGGAACTCGAGGAACTCGATGAACTCGGACCATGCCGCTTCGCGCTCCTGTGCTGTTTCCCGTACGGCTTCGTGCGCCGCCTCCTCGTTCCGCTCGCTGAGCCGGTCCAGGACGGAGAGCCGGATCCGCTCCCCCGCCACGGTCACGGCGAGCAGCGTCTCGCCGTCCGTCGACATCGTCTGGAACCCGTCGCCGTCGCCCAACAGTGCGTACGCGTCCACCTCCGCGGCCAGCCGGGCGTAGGCCCAGATCGCCTGTCCGCCGTCGACGAGAACGACGCCGTCCTGATCAGCCAGCCCCGCCGCGTCGACGAGTCGCCGCCAGTGCTCCCTGAACGCTTCCGTGGCCGTGCGAGGCAGCACGGCTGCCGGCGCCGGTGCCGCCCATGCGAGCAACCGGCGTGCGCGGTTCGGCGGCATCCCCCGGTCCACGTGCCAGGTTCCCACCCGTTCCAGCCCGGCCCGCTCCAGTGCGTGGGTCAGTTGCTCGGTTCGGCTCCTCATGCGTTCATCATCGCTGGTCCCGCCGGGCACACCGGAGGTGCTGACGGCTTCAAGAACCGAGGCATCGTGCAAGGGGGCCGGCACGAAGCCAGAGCACCGCCGGCAGCTACCAGCCCCCCTCCACCGGCCCGATCGGCTGCAGCCCAACCTCTCGGGCCAGCCATTCGGCACGCGCCACGTCGTCCCGCCGGAAGTGAACGAAGACCGTGTGATCCGTGGCGGGTGTCTCCCGGTACACGTCCTGGCTGTTGATGGCGATCTGGACGTAAGCGTCCTTGTTGCGGATGTCCAGGCCGAGTTCCGGAACGGCGGGCCAGCTGAAGAAGTCCCAGTCGATCGAACCTGGCCCGGAGCCGATCACACCGAAGAAGGTCTCTTCGATCGACCCGACCGGCTGGCTCTCAAGGTGGAGCGTGACCGGGAGAAGTGCCTCTGCCCGCGGGTCCCCCGATGAGATCAAGCGCCGGATCTCATCGCGGGACTCGGGGCGGTACGGGTCGTCAGGGCTGATGACAGCCTTCGGGAAGGCGGCAGCCATGTTCTGCGCCTCGGCCGGCGTCAGCGCCTGCGCCTCCGCGCTGACCTGGAACTTTTCCATGGGGATGGCAAGAGCGAGTAGGCGCTGCACCGCATGGTGGGCGTCCCTTAGATCAGGAGTGCGCAGAACCGGCAAGGCGTTCGAAGTGCTCATCCGCGGCAGTGTCGCAGATCCAGCACCGCACGCTTACCCGAGTTTGCGCCGCGCGCCTGCGTTTCCGGCTCCACAGCTACCCGCAGGCAGCGACCCAGCCCTCGCCGCCCGCCCTCGACGCACCAGATGACGCGGTTTCTCAACCTCGCGGCCCGAAACGGCTACGGGGATCAGGGCTTCGAAGGTACTGGAGATGCCGGGTCCCACCGAGGCGGAGTGACGAAACGGAATCGATGTGTCCCTGTCAAAGTCATTGAAAAGCCATGTGACATGTGCAATTTTACAGCGCAGCCCGTCGCGGACGGGACCCCTACTCCCCTCTCCAGGAGCGAATCTTGCGCGCCATGGCCGTCGCCACCGCCCTGTTCATAGCCGCCGTCGCGGCCTCTCCCGCCCAGGCCGCCTCCCAGGCCCCTCAGGCCTCTCAGGCCGATCCCCAGGCGGATCACGCCTTCGCCGACCCGGGCCAGCGCCCGGCCCACGGCAATGTGCAAGGCGCTCTCAGCGCGACCGGGACCACCGGCGGCAGGCTGGAATCGCGCATCCTGCCGATCGTCCACAACTGCAGCCCGTCGCTGCGGATCCGCGCCCAGGAGATGACCACCGACCAGCTGAACGCGACCTGCGCGAGCCTGGCGAACCAGGACGCCTACTTCCACAGCGTGGTCAACGACCAGGGACCGGTCGCGGACGACTACAACACCACCCTGGAGGTCGACGTCTTCAACTCGAGCGCCGACTACAAGACCTACGCGGGGAGGATCTACGGCATCGACACCAACAACGGCGGCATGTACCTGGAGGGAGACCCCGCGAAGACGGGCAACCAGCCGCGGTTCATATGCTACGAGCGCACCGACGTGAGCCCCGGCTGGCAGATCTGGAACCTCAACCACGAGTACACGCACTACCTCGACGGCCGCTTCGACCTGTACGGCGACTTCAACGCCAGCCAGACCACCCCCACCGTGTGGTGGGGCGAGGGCGTGGCGGAGTACATCTCCTACTCCTACCGCGGTGTCACGTACTCCAACGCGCTGACCGAGGCCGGCAAGCACACGTACTCCCTGCGCACGCTGTTCGACACCACCTACGACAACAGCGATGTCACCCGCACCTACAACTGGGGCTACCTCGCCGCCCGCTACATGATCGAGAAGCACCCGGCCGACGTCGCCACGGTCCTCGCCTACTACCGCACCGGAAACTGGACCGCCGCCCGTTCCTTCCTCACTTCGCTGGACTACGAGAGCGACTGGAACGCCTGGCTGACGGGCGTGGCGACGACCGCCTGACCCGACCCGCACTCCTGCGCACGGACGCCGAAGGCTCCGGAAGCGGCGAACATCCCGACCGGTCAAGAGAATCGGTCGGGATCTCGTCACTGCCGGCGCGCGGAAGAACGGATCTGCCGGTCGAGCCACCCGACGCCGCCCGGCTGTGCTCCCACCGTCGTGACCACGGCCCGGCCCGAACAGGAACCGCTCACCCCGTCCGTCCGTCATGTCCACGGGGGCCTCCAGAGGCTCAACGCTCTTTCGCGCTTCACCACCGAGTCCGAGGAGACACATGGCCGACACCGTCAACTCGCTGGCCACCCGCTTTCACGAACTACTGGTGGCGCTCCAGACCGACGGTCCCGCCGCCGTGGGCACCGCGGGCTTCCACGATGTCGTCGCGCGTTCCACGGCGCTCGGCCCCGACGGCGCGTGGCTCGTCGCCGCGGGCCAGGCGGGCCTCGGCGTCCTGGCCTGCGCGTACGGACAGGCGGATCAGGCCGTCTTCCACTTCGACGCCGCGGTGGCAGCCGGCTACAACGACTGCGTGACGCTCCACGCCGCCCCCTTGCGTCCGCTGCACGCCGATCCCCGGTTCCGGGCCCTGTACCAGCGGATGCGCATCACCGAGGCCGACCTCGACGAGCTCTTGTGGCTGCACCAGGAAATGCAGCACATGTCGAGGGAGGCCCAGCAGATGAGCGTCGACAACATCGGCCGCGTCGACACCGGCGTGTCACTGCTCCCCCAGGCCCCCATGCCGACCCGCGAACCGAACACCCCCGGGGTCCTGGTCACCCGCATCGATCTCGCCGCGACCCAGACCGCACTCCAACAGGCCGTCATGAAGGCGGAGTTCCAGCGCAGCTCCGGCAATACCAGCCTCAGTCTCATCGACGACTCCTGGGACCACCCCCGTGCCCGGCACGATGCCTGGCACGCCGACGAGCTGGATTCCCGGCGCCTGCGGGCCGCCGAGGCCCGGGCTTTCGTCGAACGTCCCGGCGCCGGCACCGTGCTCATCCCGTGTCCGCCGCTGGGCTCGATCACCTACCCGAGCTGAGGAGGGCCGAACCGGCGCGATGGGCGGTGCGGGCGGTGCACGCTCGTGCCGGATGAGCTGCTGATGGAGGTCCTCGACAAGGCGAGCTGCGCGTTTCGTCTTCCTTCTCCCCCCGGCGACCGGGGGTTGATTCGAGGTAAGGGTACGAACCGGCAGGAAAGTAGCGATACCGGCGTAACCAGACACGCGAGGTTCCGGCCTCAGCCTCCGCGGTTTGTCCCTGAACTCTCCCGAAATTGTCCGTGATCGGTAACGGACGCATCCGCGGGCCGCCTAGCGTCGTCCTGACAAGTGGTCGCAAGGCGACCAGGAGTTCACTGAGGAACCGCGGGAAAGAGTGGGGGCGGACATGGCGCGGCACGGTAGTGCGCGGGGTTGGTACGGCAAGCTGGTCGGGGCGGCGCTGGGGGTGACCGTCCTCGCCACCGGCGCCTCGGTTTGGACCGCGCAAGCCGACCCCACTGGCGACGCGCCGCCGAAGGCGAGCACGCCGGCCACGCCGAGCAACGACGTCAAGCGGGTCTCGGCGGTCATCGCGCACGCCTCGGACGCCGGTGCGCGGGGCGTCAACATCACCATCGACGACGGCCCCGACCCCGTGTGGACCCCTCAGGTACTCGACGTGCTGCGGGAGTACGGGGTGAAGGCCACGTTCTGCATGGTGGGAACGCAGGCGAAGGCCCACCCCGACCTGGTCAAGAAGGTCGTCGCGGACGGACACCGGCTCTGCGACCACTCCGTGTCGCACAACACCGCGATGGACAAGGCCTCCCAGGACTACCAGAAGCGCGAGATCCTCGACGCCGAACGCATGATCACCGAAGCGTCCGGAGGCGTGCGCCCCGTCTACTACCGGGCGCCCGGCGGGGCCTTCACCCCCTACAGCCGCAACCTCGCCGCCTCCCGCGGCATGCGTCCTCTCGGCTGGAACGTCGACACCAAAGACTTCGAACGCCCCGGCACCGACGCCATCGTCGCCACCGTCGAACGCGAACTCCCCAACGGACCGACGCTCCTCTTCCACGACGCCGGCGGCGACCGGTCCCAAACGGTCCAGGCCCTGCGCCGGATCCTTCCCCGGCTCAAGGAGCAGGGCTACACCTACGGCTATCCCGTCCGCTGAAGCCCCGGCCCGGGGCCCAGGGCCACCCCCGGCCCCTCGGCCCCTGGGCCTCGGCCTCGGGACGCCCAGCAGCGCGACGAAGCCGGGCATTCGACGCCCTGAGGCCTCGGTCCAGCATCACTGTCAGACCCTCACGACATGATGCATTCATGACCGCGATTCCCGCCGCTGAGGCGCGCCCTGTCCTGTCCACCCGTGCCGATTACGAGTCCTCGCTCGACCGGTTGCGTGAGGCGTCGCGCGCCTACTACGGCGGCGGGAACAGCCCGTTGGACGATGCTTCGTTCGACGCGCTGCGCCGCTCCCTACTGGACTGGGAAGCCAGGCATCCGGGCGGGACGGCCGGTTCGCCGACCGGCCTGGTCGCTGACGGTGCCGCGCCCGAGGGCGACGTCCCGCACACCTCGCGGCTGCTCAGTCTCGACAACGTCTTCAGCGCCGAGGAGCTGACCGGGTGGGAGGCGTCGTTGAAGCGGCGGCTCGGCCACGAGGTCGAGGGCGGATTCGCCGTCGAGCCGAAGTTGGACGGTGCGGCCGTCGCCGCCCGGTACCGCGGCGGCCGGCTGGTGCAGATCATCACGCGTGGCGATGGCAGCCGCGGCGAGGACGTCAGTCATGTGATCGGCAGCATCGTCGGTCTGCCCGAGCGGCTGGCCGAGCCGGTCACCTTCGAGGCCCGCGGTGAGGTCCTGTTCACGCAGGAGCAGTTCGAGACCGCGAACGAGGTGCGTGCGGCGCACGGGGCGGCGCCGTTCGCGAACCCGCGCAACGGGGCGGCCGGGACGCTGCGGGCGAAGGACCGGCCCTACCGGCTGGAGATGACGTTCTGGGCGTACGGCGCGGTCGACCTGGACGGCGGATCGTTCCTGACCGCTGGGGCGACGCACAGCGAGGTGCTGGCCGCCGTCGCCGGGGCAGGGGTGCAGACCACGGGCGCGACGCCGGCCGGGCTGCGCGTGGTGAGCACGATCGCCGAGGCCCAGGCGCGGGTGGACGCGATCGCCGCCATGCGCGCCGGCCTGCCCTTCGGCATAGACGGCGTGGTCATCAAGGCCGACAGCGCCGCCGAGCAGGCGGCCGCCGGACTCGGCAGCCGCTTCCCGTACTGGGCGATCGCGTACAAGCTCCCGGCCGTCGAGCGGCAGACCGTCCTGGAGGGCGTGGAGTGGGCGGTCGGGCGCACCGGCGCGATCGCACCGACCGCCGTCCTCGCGCCGGTCGACATCGACGGCACGACGGTGTCCCGGGCCACCCTGCACAACCCGGCCGACATCGCGCGCCGCGGCCTGCACCTCAAGGACACCGTCACCGTCTACAAGGCGGGCGACATCATCCCCCGCGTCCAGGCCCCGGTCGTCGAGCTCCGTCCTGAAGACGCCGTGCCGGTCCCCCTGCCCGAAGCGTGCCCGAACTGCGGTGGCGCGATCGACAAGAGCCAGGAGCGGTGGCGGTGCGCCAAGGGAACCGCGTGCGCGCTCGCCCCGCTGATCGAGTACGCCGCCGGGCGCGACATCCTCGACATCGACGGCCTGGGCAGGACGTACGTCAAGGCCCTGATCGACTCCGGGCTCGTCGCCGACGTCGCCGACCTGTTCACCCTGACCGAGCAGCAACTGACGGACGCCTCGGGCAGCGCCAGGCGCGGCACGAAGCTCGCCGAGCAGCTCGAACTGGCCAAGGCCCGCCCCCTCAGCCGCGTCTTCTGCGCGCTCGGCATCCCGGGCACGGGCCGCAGCATGTCGCGACGGATAGCCGCCCACTTCGGCACCATGGACGCGATCCGCAAGGCCGGCGCGGAGGACATGCAGGCCGTCGAGGGCATCGGCCCCGAGAAGGCCCCCGTCGTCGTCGCCGAGCTCGTCGCTCTCGCGCCGGTCATCGACAAGCTGATCGCGGCGGGCGTCAACATGGCCGAACCGCAGCCGGACACCGCCGCCACCTCGCCCGCCGGCGACCGGCCGCTGGCCGGCAGGACCGTAGTGGTCACCGGCAAGATGACCGGTCGCCTCGAAGGCTTCAGCCGTACCCGGATGAACGAACTCGTCGAACGCGCCGGCGGCCGCGCCGGAAGCAGCGTCAACGCGAAGACGTCCTGCCTCGTCGCCGCCCCGTCACCGTCGGGCAAGCCGAGCTCGAAGGCCAACGCCGCGCAGAGACTCGGCGTCGAAGTCCTCACCCCGGAAGAGTTCGCAGATCTCGTCGCCGACTACCTCACGTGAGTGCTCCCGACCGCGCTCGCCGCGAGGGCCGGCGTCGCGCGGCACTTCGGCGGCGCGGTCCTCGACGGCCACGGCGCCGGGAAGGAGGCCATGGCCCTTCGCGGCCGTCCGGGCCGTCTCGATTCGGCCGGCCGCGGCTTGCCGGCCGGCCGCCTCGCGGCAGGCGGTTCGCGTGCGGGTCACGTGCTCACCGGAGGGTCCTCGTCTCCGGCCATGTCGTACTCGTCGACGTCGAGCTCGGCGCCGGTGGCGATGAGGAAGTCCAGGACAAATGCGGGTGATCTGCTCGTCGACACGCAGGTCCGGTTCCCGGCAGGTGAGCACCCACGAGCACGGTGCCGCCTCGACCGCGGGGGCCGAGACAAGGGGCTGCCTCTCGAACGCCCCCAGCCATTCCCCGTAGGGAATTGTCGCCACCCACAACGGTCGAGAGCATGGCCGGCATGGACATCGGTGTACTGCTTCCGACCGGAACCGCCCAGTGGGGCCCGGACGACGACCCTCGTGAGCTGATCACCCTCGGCCGTCACGCCGAACGCCTGGGCTTCTCCTCGCTCTTCGTCAACGACTCCCTGATCAGCCCGCGCATCGAGGCGCTCACGATGCTGGCCGCGCTCGCCCCGGCGACCGAGACCGTGACGCTGGGCACCGCTGCGCTGATGCCGTTCCTGCGCCGGCCGGTCCAGGCCGCGCAGGCACTCGCGTCGATCGACCTGCTGTCCGGTGGCCGGCTCGCCGTGACCGTCGGCGCCGGCTTCCCCGGCCGCTTCGGACGGCCCCTCTACACGCTGTCCGAGGTGCCGTGGGAACGCCGCTTCGCCCGCCTGGACGAGACCGTGGCGCTGTGGCGGGCTCTGTGGGACGGTGCCGACGCCTTCCACGGCGAGATCCTCCGGTTCGACGGCATCCCGCCCATGACCAGGCCGTACCGGGCCGGCGGCCCGCCGATCTGGCTCGCCGGCGCGACCCCAACGGCGCTGGCCCGCGCGGGCCGGACGTACGACGGATGGCTGCCCTACCCGCCCGACCCCGCCGACTACGCATCGGGCCTGCGCGACATCCGCAAGGCGGCGGCCGACGCCGGGCGCACGGCCGAGGACATCACCCCGGCGCTGTTCGTCACCGTCCGGATCGACGACGACATCGAGGGCGGCCGCCGAGCGCTGGACGCCTACGCGCGGGCCACGTACGGCATGCCGCTGCAGGAGCTGGAGAAGATCCAGGCGGTCGTCGCCGGCTCCGCCGGGCAGGTGCTCGAGCGCCTGGGACGGTACGTCGCCGCCGGCGCTCGGCACGTCGTCGTACGTCTCGGCGCCGTGGACCTGCGCTCCCAGCGCGACCAGCTCGAACGGGCCGCAGACCTGATCGCCGCCGTCCGGCAGGGAGCGGATCGCCCCTCCGCCTCGGAAGGCTCTTGAGACCTCCCGGACTGGCGGCGCCGCGGGCGATCCGCGGAGGCCATGCGTTTTCGCCGCCGCCGGAGCCCCCTCATCTCTCATGGCGGGCACGTGAGTTGAGGTTCCCTTGAGGTGAAGTTGGCACTCCCTGATTACTTGTCAGTAGCATGCGGCGCGCAGGCCTGCTCGCATCACCGACCACTCATGTCCCAGGGGGACCCTTCCGCATGTCCATGCGTACCCTCACGCGCACTCTGCGCGTGTCCGCGCTCGCCATATCCGTGGCGGCCACACTCAGCGCCTGCGGCCAGACGACGCCTGCTCCGTCGGCCGCCGGCAGCACCGGCGAGACCGCCTTACCCACGCACTCCCGCCCGGCCGACGAGAGCCTGCCCGCGGCGGCCACCGGCAGCCCGGAGGCCGCCCTGGCCGGGGGCCGGCCGACGGCCTCGTCCGCAAGGACGTCGGCCCGTCCGGTCGACGTCGGCACCGCGAAGGCGCCCGTCATCGTCTCCCCCTCGTCGTCCGGGTCGGGGACGCCCGCCGTCGTGGACGGCACGCGCGGCCTCAGCCTCGACGCCTATGACCGGCGGACCGGCAAGGCAGTCCTCACGATGCCCGGCGCCGGCAAGGGCGCCCCGAGTCCCTCCGCCACAGCGGCGGCCGTCGCAGCGGTCCGGCCCGGGCAGCTGATCGACAGCCCGCCGTCGGCCGTCGCCCCGCGCGGCGCGCTGCTCGCGATCACCGGCGTCGAGCGCACGGGCGACGGGAAGCTCGAGGTCAAAACCCGTCCGGCGACCGTATCCGAGCTGCTCGGGAAGAGCTGGGCCGACATCAAGAGCGCCCTTGACCCGCGAAAGATCCAGGTCACGCCGAAGCTCAAGGACCTCAAGGCGTCCTACGTCCCGAACCCGGACGGCGCCCGGGGATCCGCCTCCGCCGTGCTGCAGCTGGACGCGAACACCTCCGTCCCGCTGCCTGGCGGCACCAAGGCCACACTCACGGGTTCGGTCTCGCTCGATCCCAGCGTCGTCTTCTCGTACCGAGGCGCCCACGGGATCCTCGCCCCGGAGCAGGCCAAGGTCGGCTTCGATCTGGGCGCGCACGCCGACTGGCGCCTCACCGCGGGTCTCTCCGGCTCCACGGGAGTCAGGATCCCGATCGCCACGCTCACCGCTTCCCCCGTGGTGATGGTCGGCGAGGTTCCCGTCGTCATCGTCCTCAACACCACCGTGTACGCCGTCGCCACCGCCGACGGGACCGTCTCCGTCGACACCACCCAGACCTTCGACGGCAGTTGGGCCATCCACGCCGACTACACGAAGGCCGGTGGCTGGACCTCCGCCACCGAGCCGGTCAGCACCAAGGTGTCCCCGGTCAAGGCGACGTTCACCGGCCGCGCCTCGGTCCGCACCGGTCTGACCGCCGAAGGCTCCGTCGCCCTCTACGACGCGGTGGGCCTGAAGGCCACCGTCGAGCCGTACCTCCGCGCGGACGTGGACGGCACGGTCAGTATCGACTCGGGCGACGGCGTGCCGGCCGTCCGAGGCAAGGCCGGGCTCTACGGCGGGCTCGACGTGAACGGGGCCGTCCTGGCGCGCATCGCCATCCTGGGTACCCCGCTGTTCGAGAGGTCCATCCCGTTCCGGCTCTACCACGACGAGTGGACGATCGCGGCCCACGAGGCGGACGCCCCGCTCCCCGGCACCCCACGGCCGTCCGCCTCGCCGGACAACTGACGAGGCGTCACTCCAGCGTGTCAGAAAGGCGTTTGCCACGCGGGGCTTCCACCGGTCGGCCGCTGAGCGGCCGACCGGTGGTTCGGCTGAGTGGTCCGGCTGGGAGGTCCGGCTGGGTTCAGTCGGCTTCGGCCTGGGCCTCGACGTCCTCGATGCCGCTGGGCCGGCCCGCTCGAATCCAGCGCACGTAGAGGCCGCCGCCGATGGCGAGGGTGGCCACGAGGGAGAGGATCGGCCAGCCGCGGAGGAGGTTGACCAGGAGGGTGAAGGCGACCGCGGAAGCGGCGATGCCGTTGACGGCGGCGAGCAGCGGCTTGCGCTCGGTGCGGGCGAAGCGGGTCATGGCGAGCAGGCCGACCAGGAAGCTGACGAACACGGACACCGCGTAGAACAGCACCAGCTCCTGCTCCTTGCCCGCGGCGGCGACGATGATCACCGCGGCGGCGGCGAGGAAGACCACGACCGACCAGTACGGGGTGTGATGCTTGTTGGTGCGGCCCAGCACCGTCGGCAGCACGCCGGGGCGTTCGTCGGTACCCGCGAGGGCCTTCAGGAGCCCGGGGCCGGCCTGGAAGGAGGAGCTGGCGGCGGCGAGGAGCAGGAGCGAGCTGGTGAGCTGGAAGGCGCCGTAGAGCCAGCCGGGTCCGGCGGCGGCGTGGGCGATGTCGGCGATCTGGGTGGAGTCGGCGCCGGGCAGGCCGATGTGCAGCTGCACGGCCAGGGCGGTGAGGGCGAGGGTGAGGCCGCCGACGATGACCAGGAGCAGGGCGAGGGTGCCGCGGCCGAAGCGCCGGCGGTGGGTGTCGTCGAGCTGGCCGAGCTGGGCGATGGCGGTGGAGGGCGCTTCGACGCCGGTGGCCAGTGCCATGGCGACGGGGAAGGCGAGCACGACGGCGAAGACCGCGGAACGGCCGGGGTCGGTGTGGGCGGGTGCGGTGCCGGTGCTGTGCGGGGCGGTGAAGCCGAGCACCACCACGGCGACGGCGGCGAGGACGAACACCACGGTCATCGCGGCGAACAGCAGCCGGCCGCCGTGCCCGAACCAGGTCAGCCCGGCCACGAGCACCAGCAGGACCAGGGCGAGCGGGATGCGGACCGGCGCCAGGGCGGGGAACAGGGCGATCACGGCGCTCGCGGCGGCCGCGATCGAGATGCCGATGGTGAGGACGAAGTCGACCACCAGGGCACCGATCGGAAGGAACGTCCACCTCGGACCGAACGCCCGCCCGGCTGCCGCTGCGGCGCCGCCGCCCTTGGGGAAGCGGCGTACCAACTGCCAGTAGTTCGCGGTGACCACCACGACCAGGCCGACCACGAGGGACATGGTGGGCAGCAGCAGGGCGAGGTCGCCGTGCAGGGCGTGCAGGGCGGCCTCGATCGCGTAGGCGACGGAGGAGACCGGGTCGGCGATCACGGCGAACGCGAACGCGAAGAAGAGAACGGAGCGGCGCGGGCCACGCACTGGCGGAACCGGCGCCGCGGCAGTGCGTGCGGCGGTCTGGGGAAAGGTCACGGCGGAACCCTTTCGGGAAGGACGGGACGACTTCACGCCGACCAGACTTCCCGGCACACCTGGCAGGAAATGTACGTCAAGAACCCGTCAGTAGCGTGTCAAGGAACCGTTAAAGAACGTCGGCCCTCGAACGGCTCGCGTGCGCGCAAGCGCCTCTTCGTCGGCGTTCTCCCGGCGTCTCAGAGGAAACTCAGAGCATTCGTGTGCGCCTCGCACCGTCGTGAGGGGCGATCCTTGAGACGCCATGAACATCACACGCTCCGGTCGCCCCGCCCTCACCCGCCCCGACGGCACCCCGCTGCGGGTCCTCGTCGTCGACGACGATCCCGACCTCGCCGAGGTGCTGTCCGGGGCCTTGCGCTACGAGGGCTGGCGGATCCGCACGGCCGACGACGGGGCCGCGGCCGTCGCCGCGGCCCGGGAGCTGATGCCGGACGCCGTCGTCCTGGACGTGATGCTCCCGGACACCGACGGCCTGGCGGTCCTGCGCGCGCTGCGTGCGGTGCGGCCGGATGTCTGCGTGCTCTTCCTCACCGCCCGGGACACGGTGGAGGACCGCGTCGCGGGCATCACCGCGGGCGGCGACGACTACGTCACCAAGCCGTTCAGCCTGGAGGAGGTCGTCGCCCGGGTGCGCGGGCTGTTGCGCCGGGCGGGCATGGCCCGGCAGTCGGCGGAGGGCGCGCTGCTGACCGTGGGCGATCTGGTGATGGACGAGGACGCCCACGAGGTGACCCGGGCGGGCAGGCTGATCGACCTGTCCCCGACCGAGTACGACCTGCTCCGCTTCCTGATGCGCAACCCGCGGCGCGTGCTCAGCAAGGCGCAGATCCTCGACCGCGTCTGGTCGTACGACTTCGGGGGCCGCGCCCATGTCGTCGAGCTGTACATCTCGTACCTGCGCAAGAAGGTGGACGCGGGCCGCGAGCCCATGATCCACACGGTGCGCGGGGCGGGGTACGTCCTGAAGCCGGCCTCCGCATGAGGTGGCCGCCGGCGTGGCCGCCGAGGTGGCCGCTTCCCCGCACCCTGCGCGCACGGCTGACCTTCGGGCTCGTGGTGCTGCTGGCGGTCTGCTGCGCCGCCGTCGGCGTGGCCGCGGTCGTCGGGCTCAAAGGCCTTCTGACCAGCCGCCTCGACGAACAGCTCGCCGAGGCCGGCGCCCGGTTCCCGGCGAGCCTGGAGCACGGCGGCCGGCTGCCCGACGACCACGACGGCGACGAGCACGGCGACACGCGCCGCCAGCCCGCGGGCACGTTCGGCGCCCGTCTGCGCCACGGCACGGTCACCGACGCGGCCGTCGTGCGCTCCGACGGCACCGCGTACGTCACGCTGACCGCCGCCGACGTGGCCCGGCTCGCCTCGGTCCCGATCGACGGCAGGGGCCACACCCTCGATCTGGCCGCCCTGCGCGACTACCGGGTCATGGCGGCGTCGGGAATCGACGGCGACGTACTGATCACCGGACTGCCCTGGGAGCCCGTCGAGGCTCCCGTCCACCGCCTGGAGCTGGTCGCCGGGATCGTGTTCGGCGCGGCTCTCACCGTCACCGGCGTCGCGGGGGCCTTCTGGGTGCGCTGGTCGCTGCGCCCGCTGAGCCGAGTCGCCGCGACGGCGACCAGGGTCAGCGAACTCCCGCTCGCCAGCGGCGAGGTCACCCTGCCCGCGCCCGTCCCCGAGCCGGATCCGCGCAGCGAGGTGGGCCTGGTCGCCGGCGCCTTCAACCGCATGCTCGGCCACGTCGAGAGCGCCCTCTCCCAACGGCATGCCAGCGAGGAGCGGCTGCGCAGTTTCGCCGCGGACGCCAGCCACGAGCTGCGCACGCCGGTCGCCACCGTACGGGGCCACGCCGAACTCGCCCTGCTGCACCCGGGTCCGGTGCCACCGGAGGTCACCCGGGCCCTGGAACGCATCGTCGCCGAATCCGGCCGGATGGGCGCCATGGTCGACGACCTCCTGCTGCTCGCCCGACTGGACGCGGGCCGCCCGCTCGAGGCGCTGCCCGTCGACCTCACGCGCATGATCCTCGACGCGATGACGGACGCCCAGGTGGCAGGGCCGGCCCATCGCTGGGAACTGGACCTCCCCGAGGAACCGGTGACGGTCACCGGCGACGAGCACCGCCTGCAGCAGGTTCTCGCCAACCTGCTGGCCAACGCGCGTTCGCACACTCCCGCCGGCACCAAGGTGACGGTCACCCTGGAAACGGACGAGGCGACCGCCACCGTGAAGGTGCACGACAACGGCCCCGGGGTCCCCGAGGACGTTCAGCCGAGCGTCTTCGAACGCTTCACCCGTGCCGACCGCCGGACGAAGGACGCGGGCGGCGGCGCGGGGCTCGGCCTGTCGATCGTCGCGGCCGTCGTGAAGGCACACGGGGGGAGCGTGCGCCTGGAGAGCGGACCGGGGTCGACGACGTTCACGGTGCGGCTTCCGCGAGGAAGCGCCTGAGCCGGAGCAGGATGCGCACGCGGCAGGTCAGTCCTCGTCTCCGTGCCCGCCTGTCGCCGTCTGGGAGAAGCCGTCGTGCCACGCGGCCTTCGCGCCCGAGTCGCCGATCCGGTACACGTCGACCGCGGCGCCCACGGCCACGACCAGCGACAGCACCACCGCCACGATCCGCACCGGCGCGGCGGACCAGCGCGCCCCCGTCGAGGCCCCGGACGCGGAAACGGGCGCGGACGGGGACGGGGACGCGGACACGGCGCCGCGGCGCGCCGTCCACCAGACGACGACGGCCAGCGCGAACAGGCCCGCCGCCCAGGGCAGCAGCCCGTCGCCGAGCTGGGCGTGCCGGCGGACCAGCGCGTCGCTGTCGACGTGCCGCTCCAGCCACTCGCCGGCCTCCGTGGCGAGCGGCACGCTCCCGAGCGTGACCAGGGCGAGCACCGGCAGCGCGATGCCCATGCGCCGCGCCACCGTCGGCCGGACCGCGCCGGCGACCAGCGCGAGCGCGGTCAGGGGGACGAGCACGATGACGAAATGCACGAGCAGGATGTGCGCGGGCAGGCCGTTGACCAGGCTCACGTGGGCTCCTTCGCTGGATGGGGGTTCACACCATGTGTCGAACAGGTGCGTAAGGCTGGCACGCGAAGCTCTCAGCTTCTTCTGAGCGCTCTCGCCAGGAGCCCGGTGCGAGAAGACCCCGTGTCCGTATCGTGCCTGCCTCCTAGACTGGAAGACGTGGTCCGGACCAACGAGGAGGTCGAGGCGCTCCTTCAGGAGTACGCGGACCTCATCGCCATCACCGGGGGCGAGGCGTTCAAGGCGCGCTCCTACGAGAAGGCGGCACGTGCGATCGGCGGTTACCCCCGCGACGTGTCCCACCTCGACGCGGACGAGCTGCGGGAGATCCCGGGAGTGGGCAGGTCGATCGCCGAGAAGGTCGTCGAGTACTTCCGCACCGGCAGGGTCGCGGTGGTCGAGCAGCGGCGGGCGAGCATCCCGGCGGGGGTGCGCGAGCTGATGGCGATCCCCACCCTCGGTCCGAAGCGGGCGATGACGCTGTACCAGGACCTGCGGATCTCCTCGGTGGACGAGCTGGCCGACGCCATCAAGGCGGAGCGGTTGCGCGACCTGAAGGGCTTCGGGGAGAAGACCGAGGCGAACATCCTGCACGGCATCGACCTCATGCGGCAGGCGGGAGGGCGGATCCTGCTGAGCACCGCCGTGGAGACCGCCGAGGACATCGTCACGGACCTGTCCGGGATCAGCGGCTGTGAGGACTGCGCGTACGCGGGCTCGCTGCGCCGCATGCGGGAGACGATCGGCGACATCGACATCCTCGTCGCCGCCGACCGGTCGGCGCCGTTCATGGCCGCGCTCACCGAGCTGCCCTCCACCGCCGAGGTCCTCGTGCACGGCGCCAAGAAGACGTCCGTCCGGACGGTGAAGGGGATCCAGGTCGACCTGAGAGTGGTGCGACCGGACTCATGGGGCGCCGCCCTGCAGTACTTCACCGGATCGAAGGCGCACAACATCCACACCCGGACGATCGCCGTCCGCTCGGGGCTGAAGCTCTCCGAGTACGGCCTGTTCGACGCGGAGAGCGGTCAGCGGATCGCCTCCCGGTCGGAGGAGGAGGTGTACGGCCGGCTCGGTCTGCCGTGGATCCCGCCCACGCTGCGCGAGGACCGTGGCGAGATCCAGGCGGGTCTGCGCGGCGAGCTGCCCGAGGTCGTGACGGAGGACGACATCAGGGGCGACCTGCACACGCACACCGACCTCACCGACGGCCTCGCCCCGCTGGAGGAGATGGTGGTGGCGGCCGCCGCGCGGGGCTACGCGTACTACGCGGTCACCGACCACGCGCCGGACCTGGCCATGCAGCGCATGACCGACGAGAAGATCCTGGCCCAGCGCGAGCACGTGCGGTCGCTGGACGGCAGGCACCGCAGGATGCGGCTCCTGCACGGCACCGAGCTCAACATCGGCCCCGACGGGGAGGTGGACTGGCCCGACTCCTTCCTCCGGGGCTTCGACATCTGTGTGGCCTCGGTGCACTCCCACTTCGGCCTCGACCGGGACGCGATGACCCGACGGCTCGTCCGCGCCTGCGAGAACCCCGGCGTCAACATCATCGGTCACCCCACCACCCGGCTGATCGGCAGACGGCCGGGCGTCGACGCCGACCTCAACGCGGTCTTCGCCGCCTGCGCCCGCACCGGCACCGCCCTGGAGATCAACGCCCAGCCCGACCGTCTCGACCTGGGTGACGAGGACATCCTGCGGGCCAGGGACTTCGGGGTGAAGTTCGCCGTCGACACCGATGCCCACTCGCTCCCCCAGCTGGCGTGCCTCCGCTACGGCGTGGGCACGGCGCAGCGAGGATGGCTCACTCCCGACGACGTGATCAACACCTGGCCGCTGCGGCGGCTGCGCACGTTCCTGCGCAAGAACCGGAGCACCTGACGTGTCCGGTGCCGGCGTCGTCCGACGACGAGGAACGGCTCCGCCGAGAGGCAGCCCTCTCACTCCCGGCCGGGCGGCATCGGGATGCGCCAGTCGAGTACGGTCCCGCTCTCCGGGGCCGGCCGCCCTCGAACGGACAGTTCACCGCCCAGTCGCTCGGCCCGCTCGGTCAGGTTGCGCAGTCCGCTGCGGGCGGCGCCCGGCGGGACGCCGACGCCGTCGTCGTTCACCGTCACCGCCAGGATGCCCTCCCCGGCGACCACCGCCACCTCCGCGCGGCGGGCCTGGGCGTGCCGGGCCACGTTGGTGAGCGCCTCGCCGATCACCGCGACGACCTCCTCGGCGGCCTCCGCCGTCACGTCGGTGTCGAGCAGGCCCTCCATGCGCAGGGCGGGGGCGAACCCGAGCGTCGCGGCGGCCTGGTCCACCGCCTTGACGATGCGGCTCCTGAGTTTCGGCGCGGTTCCGGGGGATTCGTGCTCCCGGAGGCCGAAGATGGTCGACCTGATGATCTTGATGGTGGCGTCCAGGTCGTCGATCGCCCGCGTCAGCCGGTCGGCGGCCTCGGGGTGCTCGACGAACCGACGGGCGCTCTGCAGTGTCATCCCGGTGGCGAACAGGCGCTGGATCGCCAGATCGTGCAGGTCCCGGGCGATCCGGTCGCGGTCCTCCAGGAGGCTCACCTGCTCGGCGTCACGGCGCCGGTCGGCCAGTTCGAGGGCGAGGGCCACCTGCCCCGCGAAACCGGGCAGGTCGATGATCTCGGCACCCGAGAAGGCCGACCGTCCACGGCGCCGCGCGAGGATGAGCACTCCGCTCAGCCGCTCCTTGGTGCCCACGGTGACGGCCACCGCCGGTCCGAAGCCCTTCCAGCGTTCGGGCTGCACGGTGACGCGCACGTCGTTCTCGACGTCCGCCGCGGTGATCAGGCCGTCACGCGTCAGAGCCGCGGCGGCGAGGGTTCCTTCGCTGCTGGGCAGCACGACACCCTGGTGGGCCTCCGCCCCTTCGCCGCTGGCCAGCGATCCGCGCAGCTCGCCGCCCGGCCCGACCAGGTAGAAGACGCCGATGTCGGCGTCGGCGATGTCCACCGCCCGCTCCAGCATCCCGTCCAGGACCTCGGTCTCCCCCACACCGGACAGGAGCGCGCTGGTGAAGTCGGAGCTCGCCGCCAGCCAGCGCTGGCGCAGCCGGCCCTCCTCGTAGAGCCGGGCGTTCTCGATGGCGATGCCGGCGGCGACGGCCAGCGTCGTCACCACGGCCTCGTCCTCGGTGTCGAAGTCGGCCCCGCCCCGTTTCTCGGTGAGGTAGAGGTTGCCGAACACCGCGTCGCGGACGCGGATCGGGACACCGAGGAAGGTGTGCATCGGCGGGTGGTTCGGAGGGAAGCCGTACGAGGCCGGGTGCTCGGACAGTTCGGTCAGACGCAGCGCCCGCGGGTTGCGGATCAGCTCGCCCAGAATGCCGTGTCCGGACGGCAGTGGGCCGATCCGCTCGCGCAGCTCGTCGTCGATGCCGATGGGGACGAACTCGGAGAGCCTGCGGTCGTCGCCGATGACGCCCAGGGCTCCGTACTCGGCGTCCACCAGCGTCACGGCCGCCTCCACGATGCCGCGCAGCACCTGCGACAGGTCGAGCTCCCGGCCGACGGACATGACGGCTTCGAGGAGTCCGTTGAGCCGGTCCCTGGCGCCCCGGACCTCGTCGATGCGCGCCTGGAGCTCGTCGAGCAGTTCGTCCAGTCTCAGCCGTGGCAGCCGCGCATTCGCGGACTCGGCGTCCTCCCGGGTCATCGATACCTCCGGTCGCGTCAGGCACGCGGACGGCACCTGTCGTTCCCGCCTTCACGGTAGCGCCGGTGGCCCGGCCGTTCCTGCTGGGCTCGTCCGCCGGAAGGCGGTCCTGACCAGACGTGCCGCGAGGAATCCGGCCGGTGCGCAGGCGGCGGCGACGGCGACGCCCGTCCAGCCGAGCGGTTCGGTCTCCAGGACCGAACTCAGGAACGGGACGTACAGGGCCGCGCCGGCCAGGAGGGCGGAGGCGAGGACCGAGAGCGGCAGGAAGGGGTTCTCCCTGGTGAGCAGCCGGGCGCGGAGGCCCAGGACGACGCCGAGCTGGGCGGCGAGCAGGGCGAGGAAGAGGACGCTCTGCCAGGCGAGGCCGAGGGCCTGGGCGGCCAGTCCCGCGCCGAGCGTGGCGGTGGTGACGACGGCGGCGAGAAGGAGCAGCCGCTGCCAGGCGCCGCCGCCGAGGATGTGCTGGTCCGGCGGGCGGGGCGGACGTCGCATCGCACCGGGGGCGGCCGGTTCGGCGCCCATGGCGACGCCGGTGAGGCCATGGGTGAGGAGGTTGATCCAGAGGATCTGACCCGCCCGGAGGGGAAGGGGCAGTCCGAGCAGCGGGCCGGTCAGCATGACCAGGATCTCGGCGGCGCCGCCGGCCATCCCGTAGATCAGGAAGCGGCGGATGTTGTCGTAGACGCGCCGCCCCTCCTCGACCGCCGCCACGACCGTCGAGAGCTCGTCGTCCGTGAGGACGAGGTCGGCCGCCTGCCGCGCCACCTCGGTGCCGCGCTCCCCCATCGCGACGCCGATGTCGGCCCGGTGCAGGGCGGGGCCGTCGTTGACCCCGTCGCCGGTCATGGCGGTCACGGCTCCCCCGGCCCGCCATGCCTCCACGATGTCCAGCTTCTGCTGCGGGTCCGTGCGGGCGAAGACCCGGACGGCGGTGAGGTCGGCGACCCGGCCGGCCGTCACGTCCGCACCCGTGATGACCTGCCCGTCCGCCTCACCGCCTCCGTCGTCCCCCAGGAGCGCCACGCGGGACGCCACCGCCCGCGCGGTCGCGGGGTGGTCTCCGGTGATGAGTACGGGGGTGATGCCGGCCGCCCGGCACGCCGCGAGGGTGGCGGCCGCGTGCGACTTGGGCGGGTCGCTGAGCGCGACCAGGCCGAGCAGCGTGAGGCCCGACTCCGCCGCGGTGATCCTCTCCGGCACGTCGTCCCGCACCCTCGAGGCCACCGCGAGCACCCGGTAGCCGCGCTCGGCAAGGTGCGCGGCCTCGTGGCGGGCCTCCGCGACCGCGCCGGGCCCGTCGTCGAGAACAGCCGGGTCCAGTACGGCTTCGGGGGCGCCCTTGAGACAGACGAGCACCCGGTCCTGGCCGGCCGCGTGCAGCGTGGTCATGCGTCGGCGGAGACTGTCGAAGGGTGCCTCCGCGATCCGGGGCCGGGTCGCCACGAGCTCCGCCGGGTGCGGGCAGCCCGCCTTGGCCGCGGCGGTGAGCAGAGCGGCCTCCATGGGGTCGCCGAGTGCCGTCCAGCGGGCGCCGGGCGTGGCGGGGTCCGGCGGCCGCAGCGTGGAGTCGTTGCAGAGGGCGGCCACGGTCAGCAGCTCCCGTACGGACGCGAGTTCGCCTTCGCGGGCCGGTCGCCCGTCGACCAGGACCTCGCCCTCGGGCTCGTACCCCACGCCCGTGAGTTCCGCGCTCGCCTGACGGGTCCGGACGTGCTGGACGACCATGCGCCCCTCGGTGAGGGTGCCGGTCTTGTCGGTGGCGAGGACGGACACCGAGCCGAGCGTCTCCACGGCGGGCAGCCGGCGCACGAGGGCGTGCCGGGCGACCATGCGGCGTGCGCCGAGGGCGAGGGCCAGGGTGACGACGGCGGGGAGGGATTCGGGGACGGCGGCGACGGCCAGGCTGATGGCGGTGACCGCCATCGTGCCGGGCGGGAGCCCCCGCGCCAGGCCCAGCGCGAAGACCAGCAGGCACAGGCCGAGCGTCACCGCGGCCAGCACGCGCCCGAGGGCGGCGAGGCGTCGTTGCAGCGGGGTCGGCTCACGGCGGTCGTCGAGGAGGGCCGCGATGCGGCCGAGTGCGCTCGCGGCACCCGTGGCCGTGACCGTGGCCACGCCACGGCCCCGCAGGACGACGGTGCCCGCGCTCAGCGTCGCCCCCGTGTCCTTGTCGACGGGCGTGGACTCCCCGGTGAGCATGGACTCGTCGAGCAGCAGGGCGGACGCCTCGGCGAGTTCGGCATCGGCGGGCACGATGTCGCCCTCGCCCAGGAGGAGGACGTCGCCCGGAACGATGCCGGCGGCCGGCAGGTCGCGTACGGAACCGTCGCGGCGAACGCGCGCGTGCGGGGCGCTCAGGGCCGAGAGGGCGGCGACGGCGTTGTCGGCCCGGATCTCCTGGGCGACGCCGACCGTGGTGTTCACGAGGACGACGAGCGCGATGACGATCGCGTCGGGATGGTCGCCGATCGCGAGGGTGAGCGCGACGGCCCCCAGGAGCACCACGATCAGCGGGTCGCGCAGCTGCGCCAGGACGCGGCTGCGGAGCCGTACGGGCTTCCTCGCCGAGACCTCGTTGGGGCCTTGCTCCGCGAGCCGACGGGCGGCCTCCGTCGCGGTCAGGCCCGTCGCGGTCCCCGCCTCTCGGGTCGACGCGGCTGCCGGGGTCGTCATGGTGGGCTCACGCGACGGGGGTGTTTCCGGTCATGTCGTCCTCCCGTGGCCGAGTCCGGTCCCGGACCCGTGCCGGGGGATGAGCTCCACCGGGCAATGGGACACGTTCCGCGACCTCGGCCACGGCGCGCACGTGCTCACGGACGGGCGGGCCCCCGCCGCCGCCCGGGTGGACGGTGACCCGTCCACGCCGACGACGACCCTGCCGAGGCCGGGGCGGTCCGTGGTTCCGTCCATGGTTCCTCCTCGTCCGGGTCTCCGGCTCTCCGGGTCGCCGGGGGTGCGGTCCGGAGGATCCCTCTCACCCTGACATTCCGTGTCAGGTGACTGGAGGGCCGCTGGGGGCAGGGCAGGGGCCAAAGGTCCCTTGCCGCTCACGCGGGTCCGGTCGGGCCCGGGGTTGCACCGTTCGGCCCTCACAGGTGGTCCGGCGCGCGGCGGACGGTGGTGTAGCGGGGCGAACCGCCCGGGGGCGCGGCCGCCCGGAACAGTGAAGAGGAGGCCGGACGATGAAGCACCTGAAGGTCGGCGCCCTGATGACCGACAGCGTCGTCTCCGTCATCCCCACGACACCGTTCCGGGATGTGGCGAAGCTGCTCGCCGAGCACGACATCAGCGGTGTGCCCGTCCTCGACGAGGACGACCGGGTCGTCGGAGTCGTCTCGGAGTCCGACCTGCTCGCGCGCCGGCGGCTGACCGCGCGGGAGCTCATGACCGCGCCGGCCGTCACGGTGCACGCCGAGGAGACCGTCACCGACGCGGCCCGGCTGATGGTCCGTCGTGGCGTGGAGCGCCTGCCGGTCGTCGACGAGGAGGAACGGCTGGTGGGGATCGTGACCCGCCGCGACCTGCTGTGCGTCTTCCTCCGCCCGGACCGGGAGATACGACGCCGCATCCGGCAGGACGTGCTGGTGGACGCCATGGAACTGAGCGACGACGCGGTCGACGTGCACGTGCTGGACGGCGTGGTGACGCTCGAAGGCCGGGTCAGGCAGAAGGACCAGGCCCGGACACTCGTCGGACTCGCCGAACGGATGGACGGCGTCGTCGCCGTCGTGGACCGGCTGTCCGTCGGCGAGACCCGCACGCCCCTCGCCTCCCCGGCGCGCGGCGCGCGCGACATCACCTGGTGACCCGCACGGAGCAGGACGACGGACCTGGTGACCCGCACGGAGCAGGACGACGGGCAGGACGGACGGCCCCGGCGCCCGGACAGGATCAGCCCGTGGCATCGGTGGCCTCCACGGCCGTGTGCTGCGGGCCGCCGAGCGCGACCTTGATGGCTCCGGTGTCGGCCGCGCGTCCGAACACGTCGTACGCCTCCTCCATCTGCCCCAGTTCGAAGCGGTGGGTGACCAGTTCGCCCGCCGGCAGCCGTCCGGCCGCCATCATGCGCAGCAGCATGGGCGTGGACGAGGTGTCCACGAGGCCGGTGGTGATCGTGACGTCCTTGAACCAGAGGTCTTCGAGGTGCAGCGTCGCGGGCTTGCCGTGCACTCCGATGTTGGCGACCCGTCCGCCCGGCCGGACCATCCGCGTGCACATCTCGAAGGTGTCCGGGACGCCCACGGCTTCCATCACGACGTCGGCGCCCAGACCGTCCGTCAGATCCTCGACGAGCCGGTCCGGTTGCTCGCCGGCGGACGCGGTGGCGTCGGCGCCGAGCTTGCGCGCCACGGCCAGCCGGGCTTCGTCGAGGTCGACGGCGATGATCCGGCCGGGGCTGTAGAGGCGGGCCGTCGCGACGGCGGCGAGGCCGACGGGGCCCGCGCCGACCACTACGACGGTGTCGGCCGGCCGTACCCCGCCGTTCAGGACACCCACTTCGTAGGCCGTGGGGAAGATGTCCGCGAGCAGGACGGCGTCGAAGCTGTCGACCGCGCTCGGCAGCAGGTGTACGGACAGGTCGGCGAACGGCACGCGGACGTACTGCGCCTGCGTCCCGTCGATGAGGTGCCCGAGGGCCCAGCCTCCACCACCGCGGCACTGGCCGTAGCTGCCCTCGCGGCAGAACCGGCAGCGGCCGCAGGACAGGATGCAGGAGATCAGGACCCGGTCGCCGGACCGTACGGTACGCACGTCCCGCCCGGTCTCGACGACCGTGCCCACCGCCTCGTGGCCCAGTACCCGGCCGGGCGTCACCTCCGGCACGTCGCCGTTGAGGATGTGCAGGTCGGTACCGCAGATGGTCACGACGTCGACCCGTACGATCGCGTCCTCGGGATCCTCGATGCCCGGGTCGGGTACGTCCTGCCAGGCGATACGGCCCGGTCCCTGGAATACGGCTGCCCTCATGGTTGCCCACCCACTTCCGTCGCGCGTGCGCGTGTCCTTCGCTGCCAGGCTCGGAGCTGCCCGGCAGCGGCACATGTGCCGATCGGCCCATGGAAGAGGGCCGCTCGGGCCCTGGGGCCCGGGCCGGCGTGGATGCGACCGTGGAGACCGGCCACGCTCCGAAGGAGGGCTGACCATGCCCGAGGCAGCACAGGCTTCGGCCGCCACGGCTCCCACGGCCCCACGACCGGCCCTGCTGACCTTCCTGGGCGGCGTGGGCACGGTCACCGGCAGCAAGTTCCTCGTCGAGAGCGACCATGCGCGGATCCTCGTCGACTGCGGCCTCTTCCAGGGTTTCGCGGACCTGAGGCGCCGCAACTGGGAGCGCCTCGCCCGCGACGCCGCGGACTTCCACGCCGTGGTCGTCACCCATGCCCATCTGGACCACTGCGGCTATCTGCCCCGCCTGGTGCGGCAGGGCTTCCGGGGGCCGGTCCTGGCCAGCGCGCACACCGCCCGGCTCGCCGGGATCGTGCTGCGCGACAGCGCCAGACTGCAGATGGAGGCCGCACGGCACGCCAACGAGCACGGCTGGTCCAAGCACCGCCCCGCCAAGCCGCTGTACGACGACGCCGACGTCGAGAAGACCATGACGTTCTTCGACCCGGTCCCCGTCGGCGAGGACGTGGAGATCATGGCCGGGACCCGGCTCACCCTGCACCACGGCGGGCACATACTCGGCTCGGCCTGGGCCCGTCTCGCCCTGGAGGACGGGCACACCCTGGCCGTCTCGGGCGACCTGGGACGGCCCGGGCACCCGCTGCTGCTGCCGCCGGAGCCGTTCTCCGGCGCCGACGTACTGCTCATGGAGTCGACCTACGGCGACCGCCGGCACGACCAGGAGTCCGCGCGGTCGGCGTTCGCGGACGTCATCGCCCGGACCCTCGCCCGGAACGGCACCGTCGTCATCCCCGCCTTCGCCATCGACCGCACCGAGGTCGTCCTGCACGAACTGACCAGGCTGCGCGAGTCGGGATTCCTGCCGCGCTCGGTGCCGGTGTACGTGGACAGCCCCATGGCGCTCGCGGCCCTCGACGTCTACCGCGACGCCGTGCGCGAGCGGTCCGCCGAGCTGCGGCCCGAGATCCTCGCCGAGGGCGAGGCCGCGCTGAGCCCGGCGCCGTTCCTCGCCGCCCGGACGGTGCAGGAGTCCGTCGACATCAACAGCGCTCACGGGCCCGCCGTCATCGTCTCCTCGGCCGGCATGGCCACCGGCGGCCGTGTCCTGCACCATCTGCGCCGGCTGCTGCCCGACTCGCGCAACGCCGTCGTCGTGGTCGGCTTCGCGGCGGCCGGCACGCGGGCGCGGGACCTGGTGGACGGGGCACGTGTGCTGAAGATGTTCGGCGAGTACGTGCCCGTACGCGCCGAGGTCGCCGACGTGCCGCACTTCTCGGCGCATGCCGACGCCGGGCAGATCGTCGACTGGCTGCGCGGCGCCCCCGCCCCGCACACCACCTACCTCGTGCACGGCGAGCCGGGCGCGTCCGGGTCGCTGCGCGACCGCATCGACCACGAGCTGGGCTGGACGGCCGTGGTGCCCCGCTCCGGTGAGGCCGTCCTGGTCCGCTGAGCCGGGCCCTTCGGGTCGCGCGTCGCGTCCGCCGCACTCGCCGCCACCCGCTGCCCACGCCGGCGTCGACGCCAGGCTCGCCGCAGTTCGTCCGTGCCCCACACCACCACGGGGAACGTCAGGATCAGCAGGACGACGTCCACGGGGAGGGCAGCGGTGCCGAAGAGGTGCTGGAGCGGCGGCGCGTAGACCAGGGCGGCGGTGAAGGCGAGCTCGAAGGCGATGCCGGCGAGCAGCAGCCGGTTGGAGAACACTCCGATGTCGCGGAGTGCGGCGTGGTCGGTGCGGGCGGCGAAGGCGGTGCCGACCTGGCAGGCGACGATGCCGGCGAAGCTCGCGGTGGTGGCCGTCAGGTAGGCGTGGTGGAGGGGGCTGCCGGTTCCCGTCGGGTCGCCGGGCTGCCAGCCCGCGCGCCAGAGCACGTAGAAGAAGCCGGTCATCACGAGGGTGGCCGAGACCATCCCCAGGTAGCCCCAGCTGCGGACGAGCATGGCGCGAGAGATCACGCTCTGGTGCGGGGGCCGGGGCGGGCGTTCCATGATTCCGGGTTCGGAGCGCTCCCTGCCGAGAGCGAGGGCGGGCAGGGTGTCGGTGCCGAGGTCGATGGCGAGGATCTGCAGGACGGTGAGGGGCACCGGGACGGCGCCGGCGGAGAGCGCGAAGACGAGGAACGGCACGATCTCCGGGGTGGCGTGGGTGAAGATGTAGACGATGAACTTGCGCACGTTGTCGTAGACACGGCGGCCGGACTCGATCGCCGTGACGATGGTGGCGAAGTCGTCGTCGGTGAGCACCATGGCGGCCGCCTCGCGGGCCACGTCCGTGCCCGAGCGGCCCATGGCCACGCCGATGTGGGCGCGGTGCAGTGCGGGGGCGTCGTTCACCCCGTCGCCGGTCATGGCGACGATCCGGCCATGGGCCCGCAGGGTGTCGGCCACCTTCAGTTTGGTCTCGGGCGAGGAGCGGGCGAAGACGATCTCGGCGTCGCCCTCCACCAGGAGCCGGTCCAGCTCGTCGTCGTCCAGCGACTCGGAGGCCGCGACGACCTGCAGACGGGGCAGGCCGATGCCGACTTCGCGGGCGACGGCCGCGGCCGTCGCGCCGTTGTCGCCTGTCACGACGTGCACCTTCACCCCCGCCTCGTGGCAGCGGCGGACGGCGGCCGCGACCTCGGGGCGCGGCGGGTCGTACAGACCGACGAGACCGAGCAGGGTCAGCCGCGACTCGGCGTCCTGGCGGCGCGACGGCCGCTCGGCGGCGGTCGGCAGATCGCGGACGGCCACGGCGAGGACCCGCATGCCTTCCCGGGCCAACCCGTCCGCCGCCGCACGGGCACCGTCCTCGTCGGCGCCCGGTCGCAGCCGGGTCAGGACCGCCTCCGGGGCTCCCTTGACCAGGACGCGTGCGCGATCCGCCGCCTGTTCGTCCCTCTGCACCACCGACATCAGCCGCAGCCGCGGATCGAAGCGGAACAGCCCGAGCCGCCCCGCGTCTCGCCGGTCGGGGTCCACCGGGGCGCCGCGCTCGGCGGCGCCGGTGACGAGGGCGGCCTCGGTCGGGTCACCGTGCGGTTCGCCGTCGGCGTCGAGGGTGACGGTGGTGCAGAGGGCCGCCGTCCGGATCAGCTCGTCGGCCCAGGGGCCCGGTTCCGGGCCGTGGTCCGGCGTCCACAGGGCGCGCAGTCGCATCCGGTTGCGGGTGAGTGTGCCTGTCTTGTCCGTGCAGATCACGCTCGTGGAGCCGAGCGTCTCCACCGCGCTCAGCCGTTTCACCAGGGCGCCCCGTCGGGCGAGGGCGCGGACGCCCACGGCGAGGGCCAGGGTGATGGTCGGCAGCAGTCCCTCGGGGACGTTGGCGACGAGGAGCCCGATGGCGAACATCAGGGAGTCGGTGACGGGAAGTCCCACCGCCACCCCGACGAAGAGGAAGACGACGCCCATGCCGGTGGCGACGCCGGCGATGAGCCAGGCGACCTTCTTGACCTGTCTCTCCAGCGGGCTCGGCTCACGACGGGTGCGCTGGCTGAGCGCGGCGATCCTGCCGAGTTCGGTGTGGTGGCCGGTGGCGAACACCACGGCACGGGCCTGGCCTTCGACGCAGGTCGTCCCGCTGAAGACGAGGTTCGGCTCCTCCAGCAGCGGGGCGCCGAGGAGCCCGGCGGCGGCCATCCGTTCGGCGGGCACCGACTCCCCCGTGAGCATCGACAGGTCGACTTCGACCCCGCCCTCGGTGACGCGCGCGTCGGCGGGGACCTTGTCGCCCTCCTCCAGGAGGATCACGTCCCCGGGCACCAGGTCCCGTGCCTCGACGGTCAGTTCGCTGCCGTCACGCACGACGAGGGCGTGCTCGGGAAGATAGCGCGCGAGGGTCTCCACGGCCCGCTCGGCCTGGCGTTCCTGAAGCAGCGCGAAGGCGGCGTTGACCGCGATGACGGCCAGGATCGCCCAGCCGAGCACCGCCAGGTGCGCGACGAAGGCGAGCCCGGCGGCGGCCCAGAGCAGCAGCGCGAGGGGGTGGACCAACTGTCCGGTCAGCTCCCGCGCGAAGGAGGAAGGTGCCTTGCGCCGTACCTCGTTCGGGCCGTGGACGGCGAGGCGCCGGGCGGCCTCGCGGGCGGACAGCCCGTCCGGACCGGTGGCGAGTTCACGGCGCAGCCGGGGCAGCGGCTCGCTGGGGTCGAAGGGAGGCGCCTCGTCCGCTCCCCGGGCCTGCCGCTCGGCCGCGGTTCCGCCCGTACGGTCATTCATCGGCGGTCCCGGAGCCGCTTCCCCTCCGGAGCCGGCCGGACCAGACGGGTTCGACCTGTGCCCATTCCCGCTCCCAGGCGGCGAGGCGACGGCCTTCGGAGCGCCTTCGTACGAGGGCGAGGACGCCCGCACCGGACGCCGTTGCGGCGCCTGCCGCTGCCGTGCCGCCCGCGAGCGCGGTCAGCACGAGGTCCGCCGTGCTGTCCGGCGGGCGGGCGGGGCTGCCGCGGTCGTCCACCCAGATGGTCAGCGTGCGCCCCTGCGGCGTCCGCGGCGGGACCTGGACCGTTCCGGACCTGCGTACGTGGTCGGGGTACGCCCAGACCGCCGGGGCGGAGGACTGCGGCTTGGCACCGGGCCGGACGGCGACGGGCGGGTCCTCGGCCCGCGCCGTCGTGGTCGCCCGCACCTGGTGACGGTGGGCGGCGAGATCCCGGTTGGCGTCGGTACCGGCGTTCCACAGCAGGACGGCGGCCACGGCGCCGCAGATCAGGGCGATCGTCAGGACGATGATCGAGGAAGCGCGCAGGGCAGAGCCGCCGCCGGCCGGGACGGGCCGGGGGCCCGAGGTCTCCGGGTGACTCATGTGGCACCTCCGGGGTGGCGGGTGCGCCGTGGGTGTGGCACCTCCGGGGTGGCGTGCGCCGCGGGTTTCGGCGGCGCCGCTCAGCGCTCGGGGCCGAGCTCGCCGCCGATGTGGTGGGCCCATTCCTGGATCCGCTCCGGATTGCGGAAGTCCCCGCCCTTGCCGTGACTGACCATGGACCGGGCGATGCGGCCGGGTGTCCCGGCGGTCACGGAGCCGCCGAACGTGATGTGCTCCCGCGCGCCGAGTTTCTTCATGCGGCGGGCCACGCCGCGCACGGGCGGGATGTCGTGCTGTTCGGCGGAGCTGTCGACGGGGCCGCTGCTGAAGAGCCAGACGGGCCGGTCTCGGAGCTGCGCGGCGTTGCGCCGGGCACAGCGGCTGGCCTTGCCGCTCCAGCGTCCGGCGTAGAGGGCGCCGCCGAGTACGACGCCGTCGTATCCGCTGACGTCGTCGACGGTGTCGGCCGGCTGGACGACCGCCTCGATGCCGTCGGCCCGGAGCGTCCTGCCGATCTCGTCGGCGATGCCCGCGGTCGCGCCGTGCTTGCTGCCGTACGCGACCAGTACGCGTGGCGTGTTCATGACTGCCCTCCCTCGGCCGTGTCGTCGGCTCGCCGCACGGGGATCTTCCGTCGGGTCTCCGTCTTCTCCTCGGGCATCGGGACGCGGATGGTGAGGATGCCGTCCTTGTACGAGGCGTCGACGTCGTCGGCGGGGATCGTCGAGGGAAGCCGTACGGTCCGGCGGAAGGATCCGTAGCGGAACTCCGAGTGCTCCTTGTCCTCCGTGGTCTCGCTGTGCTCCGCGGTCACCGTGATGAGGTTGTCGTCGACGGTGATCGTGAAGTCGTCGGGGTCCATGCCGGGCAGTTCGGCGCGCAGCACGTACCCGCCGGCGTCGCTGGAGACCTCCACCGGGATGGAGTGCGCGGCGGTGGCGGGGCGCCATCCGGGCAGCCCCGGGAACTCGCGGTTGAACCAGTCGTTGAAGTCGGGGAAGAGGCTGTGCCTGCGTTCCACCTTGTCTCCGGTCATCGTTCTGCTCCTCGTTCCGCTCCCCGTGTGTTCCTGCCCCCCCACGCCTTGTCGTTCTCCCACCGTGGCACGCGAGGACGGTGGTATCCCCGTGCTGAGCGGGTCAGCCGGTCGGGGCCGGTCGGTCCGTACGGGTCCGGGACCGGTCGGCCCCGGACGAGGTGCCGTCTGTCTCTCCTGTCTCCGGCAGCGGAACGGTGATCACGGGGCACTCGGCGTGGTGCAGCAGTCCGTGGACCGTGGACCCGAGCCGCATGCCGGAGTAGCCGCCCCGGCCCCGGCGTCCGACGACCACCGCCAGGGCCTCCAGAGACGCGCGGGTGAGCTCCTCGACGGGGTGTCCGCGCATGACCACCTGCTCCACGTCTACGTCCGGATGGCGATCGGCGCAGCCGGCGACCGCCTCGGCGAGCAGTCGGCGGCGGTCTGCCAGGTCCTCGGTCTCGTCTCCGTGGGACAGCAGGGGGCGGGGCCATACCCAGACCGCCATGAGCCGTGCCTCGCGCAGGCTCGCCTCCGCCGCGGCGAAGGCGACGGCGGCCCGGCAGTCCGTGCTGCCGTCCACGCCGACGACGATCAGCGGCGGGTGGACGGAGGTGTGCTCCGGTTCGCGGATGACGACGACGGGGCAGTCGGCGCGTGCGGTCAGCGGGACGACCACCGACCCCTCGCTGATCATCTCGGCTGCCCTGCCGAGGCGGCGTGAGCCGACGACGGCGAGTGCGGCGCCCGGTGTCCTGTCGCGCAGCACGGCGGCCGGCGTCCCGTCCACGAGTTCCGTCGCGGTCCACAGCCCGTCGTGCACTTCCCGTACCAGGTCCTGGGCGTTGGCGAGCGCCGACTCCGCTCGGATCCGCAGGGAGCTCTGGTGGGCGATCGCGGCGTACGGGAGCCGGTCGTGAACCGGAGGCACGGCGGCCACCAGGCGCAGTCGCGCGCCCCGGCGGCCGGCCTCGTCGGCGGCCCACATGAGAGCCGGAACGGACAGCTCGCGGGGGTCGATGCCGGTCAGGATGTCGCTCATGGCTCCACGTCCCGGGTCACCAGGGCGGACGGGACGATCTCCACCGGGCAGTGGGCGTGGTGGATCAGGGTGTGGGCGACGCGGCCGAGGGACGGCACGACGCCCAGCCGTCGCCTGCCGCGGCCCATCACGAGCAGGTCCGTGTGGGCGCTCGCCTCGACGAGGATTCCGGGGGTGCTCGTGCCCGTCTCCACATGGTGCCCGACGATCAGCTGGGGGTAGACCTCGCGGACCCGGTCGGCGAGGGCCTTGACCTGGTGCACGCGCTGTCGTGCGACCGCGTCCAGGTCGTCGAGCATGGTCGCGACGCTGCCCACGTGGGTGAGCACGTTCCAGACGCTCAGGATGCGCAGGGCCGCCTTGCGGGCGTCGGCCTCGGCGGCGGCGAGCAGCAGCCAGTCCAGGTCCGTCATGTCGTGGACGGCGGCCGTCACCGAGCCGGTCTCGGGCCGCTCGTTCTCGCCCCGTACGACGATCACGGGACCTTCCGCCCGGGCCGCCACGCCGAGGCCGACCGAGCCGAGCATGAGGGCGGAGAAGCCACCGAGCCCCCTGCTTCCGACCACGATCGTCCCGCGACGGCCGGCCGCGTCGCACAGTCCGGCGACCGGCTCCCGGCGGCTGAGCTCCTTGATGACGGCAAGCTCGGGAAAGCGCTCCTGGGCGGCCTCCGAGGTCGCGGTCAGCAGGTCCCGGCCCGCCTCGCGTACCGCCTGTAGGGTCTCGGCGTCGGTCCAGTAGGCGCGCCCGTCGGTATTGGCGGCGTGCACGAGGTGCAGGGCACGACCCCGGCGGTCCGCCTCGGCGGCGGCCCAGAGCGCGGCGGTGCGTGCGATCGGCGAGCCGTCGACTCCTGCGACGACGTCGCCGAACTCCGGCCGGGCGAGCATCTCGCTGGTCATGGTTCCTCCTGCGGAGTACGCCCCGCGGGGGCCGGAAAGGACGCCCCGGGAAGGGCACCTCCCACGCTGGCACCACGGCGGTCCTCCTGAGGATGGGCCGTTCGGCCCTGATCGAGACCTGCTCGGCCCCTCCGGGGCGCGGGCCGGCAGGCACAGCCTGAGGTCCTGGAGTCCTCGCGCCGTCAGGCTCCAGGACGCCGGCGCACGCCCCGGCCACGCACGGCCCCGGATCAGGAGGCAGGTCATGACAGCCCAGGTCACCATCGGTCTCGACGGCTCGGAGGAGAGCATCACCGCCGCGCACTGGGCGACGAGGGAAGCGGTGCTCCGTGAAGTGCCGCTCCGGCTCGTCCACGTGGGCGAGTGGCCCGACGCGCCCGAGATCCCCGTCTCGTACGCCCGTGACGCCTTGGACCGGGCCGAGAGCCTGCTCGCGGACACGGCGAAGCGGGCGCGGAAGGAGTACCCCGATCTGGAGGTGATCACCGAGTACGCCCGCGGCCGGGCGGCCGAGGTACTGACCGCCGCCGCGAACGAGTCGGATCTGACGGTGCTCGGCTCGCGCGGGCTGGGCGGCGTCCTCGGCTTCGTCGTCGGCTCGGTGTCCCTCGCCGTCGTCGGAGCGGCCCGGCAGCCGATCACCCTCGTGCGCGCGGGGAGCCGTGCAGGGGGCGAGCGGCGGACGCCGCCCGGCGGCGAGATCGTGGTCGGCGTCGACATCCACCACCCGTGCGACACCCTGCTCGGGTTCGCGTTCACGGAGGCCGCTCGAACCGGCCTGCCCCTCCGTTTCCTGCACAGCTGGACGGTGCCCGCCTCCTACGGCTACGCGGCGACAGTGGATCCGGGGATCGGCGAGGAGCTCGGCGATCGACTCCTCGAAGGTCTGGACGATCTGCTGGAGCCGTGGCGGAAGCGCTACGACGGCGTGGCGGTCAAGGCCAGGGCCGTCGTGGGGTCCGCCGCGTACCAGCTGGTCGCGGCGGCGCAGGACGCGGATCTCGTCATCGTGGGACGCCGGACCCGGAAGGTCCCGGTGGGCCCGCACCTCGGCCACGTGGCACATGCCGTCATCCACCACAGTCCCGCACCGGTCGCGGTCGTGCCCCTGGCGTGAGCCGACGACGGCGAGCCCGGGGCCGGGCAGAGGGGTGCCGGGGGGTGCATGGCCACGCCGGGGGCGCCAGGGTGGGCGGTGGGCCCTCTTTCCGGTGAGTTCACGGCCGCGGCGCAGCCGCCTCGCGTGAGTGCGTGAAGTGCTGGACACGCGCGTCCGGGCCCGGGAAGACCAGGGTGACGCGGCCCGTGTCCGACCAACGGACGTCGAACGGCGGGGTGCCGTCCGCGTGGTGCAGACCGACGATCTCGCCGTCGCGGCCCGCGTCGCCGACGGTGACACCGCCGACGATCAGCCGGTCGCCGAGGCGAGCCCACAGACCGGCGCGGTCCGCGTCCGGGTGCTTTCGGGTTCCGGTCCCGGTCATGGCCCTCTCCTCCCGGCACGAGCGCGGAGCCACGGCGTACGGGAGCAACGCTGTCTCCGTCCGGGGTCTCCGTCCGGGGTCTCCGTCCGGGAGCCACGATCTCTCCGCGCCCTTGCGGCTCTTCCCTCCACGCTGGCGGGCCGGCCGACCTGCCGCATAGGGGCTAACGGTCCCGGAACGGGACCGTTCGGCACTCCTGTCGAAAAGGTCGGCGCATCAGGGTGGGACCCACGAGGACCGCCCGTCCGGTGAGGGAGGAGCGTCATGCAGCACCGCAGGATCGACGCGCTGATGACCCGTGAGGTGGTGAGTGTCCGCGGTGACGCGCCGTTCAAGGAGATCGTGCGCGTCCTGGCGCAGCACCGCGTCACCGCGGTGCCGGTGGTGGACGGAGAGAACCGGGTCATCGGTGTCGTCTCCGAGGGCGATCTGATGCGCAAGACCGCCGACCAGGCCATGGCACCGGGAGACATGCCTGCCGTGCCGGGGCTCGAGGCGTGGGAGCGGGCGAAGGCCGAGGGGACCCGCGCGGAGGAACTGATGTCGGCACCGCCGGTGTGCGCGCGCCCCGAGTGGACCGTGACGGAGGCGGCGCGTCTGATGGAGGTGCAGGGTGTCAAGCGGCTCGTCGTCGTCGACGACGGGGACCGGCTCGTCGGCATCGTGAGCCGCCGGGATCTGCTGTCGGTCTTCCTCCGCGACGACGACGACATCCGCCGCGAGATCGTCGAGGACGTCCTCGGCGCCACCCTCGGCCTCGATCCGGCCGAGCTGACCGTCGACGTGCGAAGCGGCCGGGTGGAGCTCGGCGGCAGGGTGCGGTACCGGAGCATGATCCCGGCGATCGAGCGCATGTGCGCGACGGTCGACGGGGTGGTCTCGGTCTCCGCCATCCGGCTCACGTACGAGAAGAACGACAGCGCACCGGAAGGTGGACGATCATGACACAGAGCATCGTGGTCGGCGTCGACGGCACGGAGCAGGCGAACGCCGCCGCCGAGTGGGCGGCGGAGGAGGCCATGCTGCGCGAAGCCGGGGTGCACCTGGTGCACGCGAAGGAGGCGTGGCCGGCGTCCGTCGTCCCCTTCGCGGCGCGGGAGTCCGAGGAGCCGTGGGCCGAGGAACTGCTCGCGCGGACCGCCGAGCGGCTGCGCGAACGGCATCCGGGCCTTTCGGTGACCACCAGGCTGCTCCCCGCGTCCCCCGTCCCGGGCCTCGTGGCCGCGGGCGAGGCGGGCGACCTCCTGGTGCTGGGTTCGCGCGCGCTGGGCGGTGTGGCCGGCTATCTGGTGGGATCGGTCGGTCTGACGGTGGCCGGTGTCGTCGAACGGCCCGTCGTCCTCGTACGAGACCTCCCCGGTATCCCGCCGCGCGGCTCCGTCACCGCGGGGATCGACGCGCAGAACCCCTCGGACGCCGTCCTGGAGTTCGCGTTCGAGGAAGCCGCACGCCGGAGGGTCGGCGTGGACATCGTCCACACCCAGCAGCTTCCGCTGTACGCGACGCTCGGGCCGGCCATGGTGCCGGACATCCGGGCCGCCGTGACCCCCGAGATCGAGCGTTCCCTGGACGACCTCCTTGAGCCCTGGCGCGCCAAGTACCCCGACGTGACGGCCACCCTCCGCGTGGTGATCGGATCAGCCGGTGTCGAACTGGTGCAGTCCGCCGACGACGCGGCTCTCGTGGTGGTCGGCAGACGTACGCGGCGTTCGCCGCTGGGCGCGCACGTCGGCAGCGTGGCCCACGCCGTGCTGCACCACAGCCGCGCCCCGGTCGCCCTGGTCCCCCACGACTGAACCCGCCGGCACTGCACCCACCTCACCCCGCGGCACCGCACCCGCCTCACCCCACGGGCGTCACCGCGCCGCCCCGCGTCATCCGTGCGGGGCCGTCGGCCGCAGCCGTACCGCCGTGACCTTGTACTCCGGGCACGAGGTCACGGTGTCGGCGTGCTCCGACGTGAGTGAATTGACGGCCTCGTCCGGGAAGTGGAACGCGGAGAAGACCTGTCCGGGCGCGAGGTCGGATCCCACCCGGGCGATCAGCCGCGCCTGTCCGTGGCGGCTGTCGACGACGACGGGGGCGCCGTCGCGCACCCCGTACCGTGCCGCGTCCTCGGGGTGCAGGTCGAGACGGCCGTGGGTGTCGAGGACGAGGTTGCCGCCGCGCCGGGTCATGCTGCCCGAGTTGTAGTGGGCCCAGCGGCGGCCCGTGACGAGCAGGAGCGGGTAGTCGGCGTCCGGTTCCTCGCCCGGCGGGAGATACGGAGCGGCGCACAGGTGGGCGCGGCCGTCCGGGGTCGCGAACTCCTCGGCGTACAGGGTGGCTTCGCCCGGCTGGTCCGGTGCGGGGCAGGGCCAGGGCACGGCGCCCTCGCGGTCGAGGCGGGCGTGTGAGATCCCGGCGAAGAGCGGGGTCACGCGGCCGCATTCGGCGAGGGCCTCGGCGGGGGTGGGGCAGCCGAGGTCGGCGCCGAGTGCGGCGGCGACGGCGTGCACGGCAGCGAAGTCGGTACGGGCCCCGCCGGGCGGGGCGACGGCCCGCCGTACCCGCTGGAACCGGCGGTCGAAGTTGACGAAGGTCCCGTCCTTCTCCAGCCAGGAGGCCACGGGCAGGACGACGTCCGCGTGCCGGGCGGTCTCCCCCAGGAACAGTTCGTTGACGACGACCAGCGGGCAGGCGTCGAGGGCCTCGGCGACGCGCCTGCTGTCGGGGTCGGTCGAGCACACGTCCTCGCCGATGATCCACAAGGCCCGCAGCCGGCCCTCGCGGGCCGCGTCGAACATCTCGGGGATCCGCAGACCCGGCTTCCGCGGTACCGGCCGGCCCCAGACCGCTTCGGCGCGGGCGCGGGCCTCGGGGTCGGTGACGCGGCCGTAGCCGGGGAGGAGGTCGGGCAGGGCGCCCATGTCGGAGGCGCCCTGGACGTTGTTCTGGCCGCGCAGCGGGCTGATGCCGAATCCTCGTCCGGTGCCGCCGACGGCGCCGCGCAGGATGGGCAGGTTGGCCAGGGTGCGGACGCCGTCGGTGCCGTGCAGGTGCTCGGTGACGCCGAGCCCGTACAGGACGGCCGGGCGCTCGGCGCGGCCGTAGAGCCGGGCCGCTTCCGTGATGTGCTCGGCCGGGACGCCGGTGATCCCGGCGACACGATCGGGCGGGTAGTCGGCCAGGAGTGCGGTGAGTTCGTCGAGCCCGGTGGCGCGTTCGCTCAGGAAGCCGGGGTCGGTCAGGCCCTCGGCGACGAGGACGTGGGCCAGGCCGTGGAAGAGGGCGACGTTGGTGCCGGGCCTGGGGCGCAGGTGCAGGTCCGCGTGGCGGGCGAGGCCGACGGCCCGGGGGTCGGCGACGATCAGCGTGGCGCCGGACAGGGCCCGTTGGAGGAGCCGGGCGCCGACGACGGGGTGGGCCTCGACGGGGTTGGCGCCGACGACGAGGAGGCAGTCGGCCGTCTCCACGTCGTCGAAGGGGTCGGTGCCGCCGGCCCGTCCGAAGGACGCGGTGAGCCCGGCGGCGGACGGTGCGTGGCAGAGGCGGGAGCAGTTGTCGACGCTGTTGGTGCCGATGACGGTCCGCAGGAACTTCTGTACGAGGTAGTTCTCCTCGTTGGTGGCCCGGGCGGAGGAGATGGCGGCGACCGCGTCGGGCCCGCCCTGGTCGACGGCGGCGCGCAGTCCGTCCGCGACGACGCCGATCGCCTCCTCCCAGCTCACCGGTGTCAGGACGCCGGCGCGGCGGACGAGAGGTTCGGTGAGCCGGTCCGGCGAGGTGAGGTAGCCGTACGAGAAGCGGCCCTTGACGCAGGCGTGCCCCTGGTTGACCGGCCCGTCCCGGGCGGGGAGGACGGCGGCGACCCGGTCGTCGCGGACGACGACGTCGAGGGTGCAGCCGACTCCGCAGTACCCGCAGGTGGTGCGGGTCCGGCCGGGATCGGCGTGCCGGGAGGTGAGGCCCCGGCCGGGTCCGGGCTGGGTGATGGCGCCGGTGGGGCACGTGTCGACGCAGCCGCCGCAGGCCACGCAGTCGGATGCGGCCCAGGGCCCGCCGGTGCCGGGGGCTACGACCGTGTCGGCTCCGCGTCCCGTGAGGGTGAGCGCGAAGGTGCCCTGGACGTCGGAGCACATGCGGACGCAGCGCCCGCAGGCGATGCAGAGGTCGCGGTCGAGGTGGACGTACGGATGGGTGTCGTCGCGGCCGCGCGGCTGCGTCGGGGCGGATCCGTCCGGAGTGATGCCCGCCTCCCGGCAGGCTTCGGCGAGTTCGCTCGGCGTGTCGTCCCCGAGCGCGTGGGGCGGAAGCGCCGAGGCGATGAGGGCGAGGGCGTCCCGGCGCAGGGCCCGTACCTCGTCGCCGGTGGTGTCGACCGTCATGTCCGGTGCGGCCGGGGTGACGCAGGCGGCGACGGTCCGCCCGTCGGCGTGGACGAGGCAGGTGCGGCAGGAGCCGGCCGGCCGGAGGCGGTCGTCGTGACAGAGGGTGGGCAGTTCGGCGCCGGCGGCGCGTACCGCGTCGAGCAGGCTCGCTCCGGCCGGCAGTTCCACTGCGACACCGTCGACCTGAAGGTGTGTCGTCGGGAGGTGTGTCATCGGCCGTTGTGTCATCGGTTCCACTCCGTCAGGGCGGCCCCGTAGGCGCGGGCGAGGCTGCGGACGGCGACGGGCACGCGGCGGCCGAAGGCACAGAGGCTCGCCTCGCCCATCAGCCGGGCCAGCCGTTCGTACGCCTCCCCCGGCGCGCCGCCTCGTTCGCGGGCGAGTTCGAGCCCCCGTCTCGTGCCGACCCGGCAGGGCGAGCAGGCTCCGCAGCTCTCGTCGGCGGCGAACTCCCAGACGTGCCGGAGGAGCCGGTGCGGGTCGGTGTCGGCGTCGAAGGCGACCAGGCCGGCGTGGCCGAGTGCGGCTCCGTGGTCGGCGAGCGCCTGGGAGGTGAGCGGCAGGTCGAGGTCGTCGGCGGAGAGGAAGCCGCCGAGGGGGCCGCCGACCTGGAGGGCGACGAGTGCCCGGCCGTCCTTGAGTCCGCCTCCGTGTCTGCTCACGATCTCCCGTACGGGGGTGCCGAGTTCGACCTCGTACGCGCCGGGGCGGGCGAACCGCTCGGAGAGGCAGACCAGCTTCGTACCGCTCTCGCCGGCCGCGCCGCGCCGGGCGTAGGCGGCGCCGCCGTGCTGGACGATCCAGGGCACGGTGGCCAGGGTCTCCACGTTGTTCACCACGGTGGGCGCGTCCCACAGTCCGCGGTCGGTCGGGTACGGCGGCCGGGGGCGCGCGGTGCCGCGGGCGCCCTCCAGGCGGGCGATGAGCGCGGTCTCCTCCCCCGCCACGTAGGAACCCGCTCCTTCGACGATCTCGACGAACGGCTGCGGCCCGGCCGCCTCGACGGAGGCGGCGAGGTCGCCGGCCGCCACCGCGTCCTTCACCGCCCGGCGCAGGCGGGCCACCGCTCTCGGGTACTCGGAGCGCACCAGCACCGTTCCCCGCCGGGCGCCGCAGGCGAAGCAGGCCAGGGCCAGCCCGGCGAGGACCCGCTGCGGGTCCTCCTCCATCAGCAGCCGGTCGGCGTACGAGCCGGGGTCGCCCTCGTCGCCGTTGGCGACCACGACCGCACCCGGCCCGCCGGCGACCGCGGCCCACTTGGCCGCCACCGGGAAGCCGGCCCCGCCGCGCCCGCGCAGCCCGGAGGCGGCGACCTCCTCGCGTACGTCGTCGGGGCGCAGCCCGGCCGCCGCCCGGCGCCACACGTCCCAGGCGGACTCCTCGTTCACGATGCCCGCGAGCAGGACGGGCGCCCCGGTGGTGTCGGCGGCGGGAATGCCGGGCGCGCGCGGCTCCGTACGACCGGCGAGCTGGTCGGCCAGGTCGGCCCCCGCGCACGGGCGCGTGCCGTCGAGGGCCGCGGGGCCCGCGTAGCAGTAGCCGAGGCAGCGCACGGTCTGCAGCGAGGTGCGGCCGGCGTCGTCGACCTGGCCGGCCGTCACGCCGAGCGCCTCCTCGGCCTCCGCCAGGTGCCGGCCGCCGCGGGCGGCGAAGCACGCCGTCGCGGTGCACACGCGCACGTGCCGCTCGCCGCGCGGGGCGGCGAGATCGGCGAAGTACGTGGCGGGACCGAGCCCCGCGGCGGCCGGGAGTCCGGCCGCCGCCGCGACCTGGGGCGCCCATTCCTCCGGCCCCGCGGCGGTCGCCGCCCTGATCCGCTCCAGCGCGGCCGGCAGCAGGCCGCCGCGCGCTCCGTGCCGTGCGGTCAGCTCGCGGAGCGCGTCACGGGGTCCGCCCGGCTCCGCGGGCGCCCGTCCGGCCATGGTCCCAGGGTGACCGGGCGCGTCCGCGCCCGCATCCCGGCGAGGTCCCTGGGCGGAAGCTATGGCTCCGCACTCCGCAGGGTGCTCAGGCGCCTGCGGTACTCCTCCTCGTCGATCTCACCGCGAGCCAGCCGCTCGGCCAGGATCTGCTCGGGCGCCGTGGGGCCCTGACGCGCCGGCCGTTCCGCGGCACGGTCCAGCGAACGGAAGATCAAGACGACGGCGGTGATGAGGAGGCCCCAGAACAGGACCATGCCGGCCGCCATGGCGAACCAGCCCCATCCGTTCATGCCGTTGCCGTACCAGAACATCATGTCCACCTCACGCTCCCGGCGGCCGGACCGGCACCCGCGGAGCGTTCCTGTCCCGGTCCGGCCGGCCACTCCCACGGTGCCCCGGCCGGGACACGGCGCACAGGGCCGACCGGATCCCCCGCCGGGACCGGTCGGGCACGGAAGGGGACGAACGGCCCTTGGGGCCGGGATCCCGCCTCCGGGACGGTGGGAACCGGCAGGGCTCCGCGCCGACGACGCGGGCCACTGCCGGGAGGCATCATGATCCGGATCACCGGGAGACCGCCCGGCGCGGACGACGCGCCCCGGCCGTGGCGGATGCTGCTCCTGGCCACGGTCGGATTCACCCTCTGCTTCTGGGCATGGGCCCTGCTCGCGCCGCTCGGCCCGCGGCTGCGCGACGACCTGGGCCTCAGTTCGTTCGAGCAGTCCCTGGTGGTCGCCGTGCCGGTGGTCGTCGGCGCGCTCGGCAGGATCCCCGCCGGGGCGCTGACGGACCGCTGGGGAGCCCAGCGGATGTTCCCCCTCGTCGCCGCGCTGACGATTCTGCCGGTGCTGTACCTGGGGCATCTCGCCGACTCGCTGCCGGAGGTGCTGGCCGGCGGCTTCCTGCTCGGGCTGGGCGGAACCGCCTTCGCCGTCGGCGTCCCGTTCGTCAACGCCTGGTATCCGCCGGCGCGCAGGGGCGTCGCCCTCGGGATCTTCGGCATCGGCACCGGCGGCACCGCCCTGTCGTCGTTCACGACCGTGCAGCTGACCGACGCCGTCGGGCGTGCCTTCCCGTTCGATCTCGTGGCCGGCTGCCTCGCCGGGTACGCCGTGGTGGCCCGGTACCTGCTGCGCGACCGTCCGGGACGCGCGACCGCGGCGGGTTCGCTCCGGTCCCGCACCGCACTGGCCGCGCGCACGCCGTCGACCTGGCACCTGGCGTTCCTGTACGCCGTGTCCTTCGGCGGGTTCGTCGCCTTCAGCGTCTACCTGCCCACCTATCTGACCCGGGCCTACGAACTCAGCCGCTCGGACGCGGCGCTGCGGACCGCGGGCTTCGTCGTCCTCGCGGTCGCCATGCGGCCCCTGGGCGGCTGGCTGTCGGACCGCATCCATCCCGTCCCCGTGCTGACGGGGTCGTACGGGCTCGTCGCCGTGTGCGCACTCGTCGCCTCCTTCGAGGCGGATCTGGTCCCGGTCGGAACCGCGGCCTTCCTCGGCATGGCCGCCGGTCTGGGCGCCGGCTCCGGGGCGGTCTTCGCCCTCGTGGCCCGGCTGGTGCCGGCCGAGCGGGTCGGCTCGGTGACGGGCCTGGTGGGGGCGGCGGGTGGTCTCGGCGGCTTCTTCCCACCGCTCGTGATGGGCGCGGTCGACAGCGTCGCACACGACTACACGTGGGGCTTCGTCCTCCTCGCCGTGACCGCCCTGGTCGCGGGGGCTCTCACCGCCACTGTCGTCCGGCGGCGCGTGCGTGTCTCGGCGGACGCGTGACCCGGCCCGCCGGTTCCGGATTGGGCCGTTCGTCCCCCCTGCCCGGGCCAGGATGGCCGTGGCGGCCGGCTTCCTCCGGGTTTCGTATGGAAGGCATGAACAGCGACCGGCCTCTCCTCGTCGCCACGGGAGTCCGCAAGATCTACCGGACGGGCTCGGTGGCGGTCACCGCCCTGGACGACCTGGATCTCGTCGTACGCCACGGCGAGCTCGTGGGGGTCATGGGCCCGTCCGGTTCCGGCAAGACCACCCTGCTGAACTGTCTGTCCGGGCTCGACGACATCGACGGCGGCCGGGTGGAGATCGACGGCCGTGACCTGTTCGCGATGTCGGACGCCGCGCGCACGGAGCACCGGGCCCGCACGATGGGTTTCGTCTTCCAGTCGTTCAACCTGATCCCCGTCTTCTCCGCGGTGGAGAACGTCGAACTCCCGCTCCTGCTCGTCGGCACCCGGCCGCGCGAGGCGCGCCACAGGGCGCTGGCCATGCTCGACCGGGTCGGCCTCGGCCACCGGGTCGGGCACCGGCCCAGCGAACTGTCCGGCGGTGAACAGCAGCGGGTGACCATCGCGCGCGCCCTCACCGGCCGGCCGGCCATCGTGTGGGCGGACGAACCGACCGGCAACCTCGACAGCGCCATGGCCGATCAGGTCATGGACCTGCTGTGCGAACTCAACCGGGACGAGGACCAGACGATCGTCCTGGTCACCCACGACAGCACCATCGGTGCCCGTGTCCCCCGGCTGATCCGGATGCGCGACGGGCGGCTGGTCGACGACCTTCCGCAGCGCGTCCCGGCCACGGAAGCAGCCACCGACGCGGCCACCGACGCCCCCCGGGGCCGATGATGTATCCCAACCTCCTGGCCCCGCTGCTCATCGCACTCGCGCTCGTCCTCGTAGCGCTCGCCCTGGTCGCGGTCCGACAGCCGGTCTCGCGTCGCCTGGCCTTCCGCCAGCTCGCCCGACGGCGCACCGAGGCCGCACTGGTCATCGGTGGATCGGTCCTCGGCACGGCCATCATCATCGGGGCCCTCGTCGTCGGCGACACCCTCAACTTCTCGGTGCGCCAGGAGGCCTACCGCACGCTGGGCCCGGTGGACGAGCGCGTCGTGGCACCGCCCGGCCCGGCCGGACGCGCGGTCACCGAGCGGCTCGCCGCCCTGCGGACCGGCCCGGACGTCGACGGCGTGCTGACCGCCCGGACCACCCAGGCATCGGGCGTCAGCCGCCCTGAGGGCCGTCCGGTCGCCGAACCGCGCGTCCTGGCCTGGCAGATGGACTTCGACGAGGCGTCCCGCTTCGGTGCGGCGGGCGGGAGCTCCGGTCTCACCGGGCCCGACCCGAAACCCGGGCAGGTCGTGATCAACGCGCCGCTGGCCCGGTCGCTGCGCGTGGGCGCCGGGGAGCCGATCACGCTCTACCTGTTCGGGAACCCGCACACCTACCGCGTGGAGCGGGTGGTGCCGGAGCAGGGTCTGGCCGGCGTCGGCCTGGGCGGCAGGCTGAACCGTGACGCGTTCCTGGCTCCGGGAACCCTGGACGCCGCGGCCCGGGCCGCCGGCACCGAGGCGCGTGCGGTCACCTTCGTGTCCAACCGCGGCGGTGTCGAGGGCGGCGACGCCCTGACTCCGCAGGTGACCTCGGACATCCGCGAGGCGCTGGGGCCGCTCTCCCGCCAGACGACGATCGACACCCCGAAACACACGGTCCTGAGGGATGCCAAGCAGGCCGGGGACTCGCTCGGCGCGCTGTTCCTGATGATCGGCAGCTTCAGCATCATCGCGGGCGCCCTGCTGCTCGTGAACATCTTCGTCATGCTGGGCGAGGAGCGGAAGGCGCAGATGGGCATGGTGCGGGCGATCGGCATGAAGCGCTCGCGTCTGATCGGGTCCTTCACACTCGAAGGGGCCGCCTACGCGCTGCTCTCCGCGCTGCCGGGCGCGGCCATCGGAGTGGCCGTCGGCTGGGGCGTCGCCGTGGTGGCCGCGGAGATCTTCCGCGGCTGGTCGGTCGGCGGCAGCAGCATCCGGATCGCCTTCGCCGTCACGCCCACCAGCATCCTGAACGGGGTGGCCATGGGCCTGCTCATCGCGTTCGCGGCCATCCTCGGGACGAGCACGCGGATCAGCAGGTTCAACATCATCGCCGCCATCCGGGACCTGCCGTCGGCACCCGGGCGCGGCCCGCGCCGCAGACTGCTCGTCGTGTGCAGCGCCCTGTCGGTCCTCTTCGCGGTCGCGGCCGTGCCCGCCGTGGCCCGCAGCCAGGCCGACGCCACCTACCTCATGCCGGCGCTCGCCCTCGCCTTCGCCACCCCCGCCCTGCTGCGGGTGATGTCCCGGCAGGCCGCCACCACGCTGGTCGCGGGCTCCGTACTGGCCTGGACCCTGCTGGCACCGGTCCTGCGCCCGCGGATCTTCGACGCGCCCTCCATGTCCGTGTACGTCATCCAGGGCGCCCTCGCCGCATTCTCCGCCGTGGTGCTCGTCAGCAACAACCAGAAGACGCTGCTCCGCCCCGTACGGCGCCTCCTCGAGCGCCCGTCGGAGTCGGGCCTGGCGGCGCGGCTCGCGGTCGCCTACCCGCTGGCGAAACGGTTCCGTACGGGCGCAACGCTCGTGATGTACACGCTGATCGTGTTCGTTCTCGTCCTGCTGACGGAGATCTCCGGCATCCTTCGCGCCGGCGTCGACGGAGTCGTCACCGACGCCACCGCCGGCTACTCCCTGCGCCTCGACTACAACCCGCAGGTCGCGGGCGACCGGCTCGTCGCCGGGCTTCGGAACGGCCCGTCGGCTTCCGGCATCGACACCGTCACGCCACTGCTCAACGGCACCGGCCGGGCCACCGACCCCGGCCACCGCAGCACCCAGCTCCTTGACGTCGCGGCCGTGGGAGTGCCGAACGGCGCGATCACCGGCATCACCTTCCGTGAACGGCTGCCCGGACTCGCCAACGACCCGGCGGTCTGGCACGCGCTCGCCGCCGATCCCCGTTACGTCGTGATCGACGCCTTCTTCGGGAGCACCGGCGGCCCGGCCGGCGACTACTACGACCCCGGCGACACCCTCACCGTCACCGACCCGCGGACCGGCCACAGCGAACAGAAGATCATCGCGGGCGTCCTCAGCAACGGGATGGTCTTCTACCCGGGCACCGGCGCCAGTTCGACCACCTACCCCGTGGTCATGGGCGAGCAGAGCATGCGCAACCTGTTCGGCGACCAGGCCCAGAACGCCTCCGCCCTCGTCAGCACCCGACCCGGCACGTCCCCCGACACCCTGGCGACCCAACTGCAGGGCGAGCAGTTGTCGTCCAGCCTGGTCGCCACCCCGATCGCCTCCGAGATCCGCCACCAGTTCGACTCCAGCACCGCCTTCTTCCGCCTCATGCAGGGCTTCCTCGCCCTGGGCCTCGGCGTGGGCATCACCGGCCTCGGCGTCGTCATGGTCCGCGCCGTGCGCGAACGCCGGCGCACCATCGGAATCCTGCGGGCCCTCGGCTTCCGGGCGCGGACCGTCCGCCGGTCCTTCCTCTGGGAGAGCGCCTTCGTCGCGGCGGAGGGAATCGTGCTCGGATCCCTGCTCGGTGTCCTGACGACCTGGCTGATGTACCGCAACAGCGCGGCCTTCGAGGGCCTCGAAGGCGGGTTCCCCGTCGAGTGGGCCGGCATCCTCGGCCTGGCGGTGGCCACCTTCGTCGCCTCGCTCCTGGCCACCGTGGGTCCGGCCCGCCGCGCCGCGGCCATCCGCCCCGCACGCGCGGTCCGCGTAGCGGACTGACCCGCGGCTCCCGGCCCCTGAAGGTCGCGCCGCGGCTACGGGAAACTACGGGAAGTGGGGGGAACCAGGCGGGCGCGGCGCGCCGAGCCGCCCGGCGATGCCCTCGGCCCAGTCCTCGATCGCCGCCCAGTCCCGGTGGTCCCCGTAACGACAGCCGAGCAGACGGAAGAACACGGCTCCTCTGCGGTCGAGGTGCTCGCGCCGGATCACTCCCGAGAAGCGCCGATGCTCCTGCGGACGCACGGCATCGACGAGCGCGGCGATCCGCGGCTGCACCGCACGTTCCGCGAGCCCGCGCAAGGGCCTGGGCAGGGCGGCGGACATCCCGACGCTGAACATCCACACCGGCAGCTCCCGCAGCTGCCCGGCCCCGCCCCGGACGACGGCTTCCGCCTCCGGCAGCCAGGCCCCGTCATGAACCGCGCTCCCCACCACGTACGCGTCGGCCTGCGGGAGCCGCCCTCGGTCGGAGCCCGTACGCAGCGGCTGCACGTCGACACGGTGACCGCTCGCGCTCAGCCGGGTACCGATCCGCTGGGCGATCTCCTGGGTGGAGCCGTGCCGGGACGCGTACAGGATCCGCACGAGAACCATGACGCTCCTTCCGGGTCGGCTCGGCACCTCTCCCACACCGGCGCTCGATCAGCTCCAGTCTTCGTTGCGTCGGTGACGATCAAGTCCCACGGCGTCGAACTCGTCCTCGCCCAGGCTCCTTCGTGCACCGAGCCTCCGCAGCGCCTGGGAAATCGGACTGATCGTCCGTGAGAACCGCTTCTTCACGGGTGCATCCAGTGGTCCGAGCACGAGCGCTCCGCCTTCCCAGACGGCTGCTCGCTGCTCGCCGGCTCCCCCGAAGTACTCGGCTTCCACATAGGCGATCGGCCCGGTGGAGGACCAACGAGCGAGGAGGTTCTCGAAGCCCCCCGGCAGCCGCCAGAACCCCAGGTCCTCACTGTCGCTGCCACTCGTGACGGCATCGAAGACATCGTCGGTCATCGGCATCAGCGACAGGCCCTGACGAACAGGCACCACCCGAGCTCCGGGGACCTCCCGTGACGCGACGCGCAGGATCTCCTCGCCCGCGATCACCGCATGCAGTACGTAACCCACCCCGAGTCCCTTCCGGTCGATCGTCCCCTCATCCTGCCTGCTGCCTGACACACCGCGCATGAACCCACGTGCCTCCCCCTGCGGCTCCCCCTCACTCCGACCGACGCCGTGTCACCTCACCGGCGCGGCTCGCAGAGCCTGCGGCCGGCTCCGCCTCCGCCTCCTCCTCCGCCGACAGCAGGAAGTCCGCGAAGTGCTCGGTCAAGGGCTCGCCGGTGAGGGGTTCCAGGAACAGGAACTGGCCCTGAGGGTTGACCTCCAGCCACACCGGCTCCCCCTGCGGAGTCAGCTTCAGGTCGACGATGCCCATGCGCAGGCCGAGGCGCCGCAGGACCGTCGTCACCTGGCGATGGAGGGTGTCGGGTACGCGCCACGGGCGGATGGGGACGTCGAGGTCGGGACGCCAGTCCAGCTCCTGCGTCTCGATGAGGGCCGCGTACATCCGCTCGCCGAAGCAGTTCAGCCGTACATGGTGGCGTCCCTCGATGTACTCCTGGTAGGTGGCGGGGCAGACCTCGAACGAGGATGCCGGGAAGGACTCCGGGGAGTCGATGCGACGGGTCCACAGCGACGGGCCCCGCGCGCCGACCACGGGTTTCACGATGGCCCGGCCGACCTCGCGGGTGAAGGCGACGACCTCCTCGCGGGACTGCGAGATCAGGGTGCGGGGCACGCGGAATCCGGCGTCACGGGCGACCGCGAGTTGGTAGACCTTGTCGGCGGCACGGTCGGTGGCGTCGGCCGGCGAGATCCACTGCCCGTGGAAGGAGGCGGCGAGAATGCCGCCGAGCGCGCCCCGGCAGTCGTTGTTGACCAGGCTGCGCTCGTGGGCGCTTGCCGCTCCGGCGGCCACGGTCTGGTCCGCCCGCGGCCGCCGCCACCACAGCACGCCGGCCTCCTCGGGTGCCACACGGGCACCGTCCGCCGTCATCACCGTGGTCGAGCCGAACCCGCCGTCGGAACGCCAGGACAACGCCCGTCGGCCGCCGATGCTGTCGCTCTCCACGATGTGGAACTCCCGGCCCCGGCGACGTACAGCGTGCTGCACGGCCAGCGCGTGGAGGTCCTCGTGGACCGAAACGGAAAGGATCACGCCAGACCGCAGTCGTCGCTGTGGCTGGCCTCGCCGTAGGAGCATCCCGTCTCGGACGCCACGCCCGCCAGGTTCTCGGCGACGATCTCCAGTCCGGTCGTCTGACGGACCGCCTGCTCCCAGGCCCGAAGCTGCTCGGGCGTCTTGAGCACCACGTAACTGTCGGGCTGGGCACGGAACACGACCGGCGGCGGCATCCTCACGACGTCGTCGTCATAGCCGTCCAGGGAGTCTCCGAGCTTGAAGTCAGGCATCCTGCCCACCTCGGAATCGGTAGAGACGTGAAGGATCGGGGAGGCATGCGCTCCCTTCCACGAAACCACCGATGGGATACGCCTGCATGTCGGGATGCGCCTGCGCGCTGGTCGGCCGCGGTCAGGAGCCGAAGGTGCGACGACGCGGAGGGGGAAGAGTGCCCAGCAGTTCCCAGAGCGGCGCCGAGCCGGCGGCCCACTGGGCGAGGAGCTCGCGGTCCACCAGGTGAAGACGCTGCGAACGGGCGAAGACAACGGCCTTGCTCGTGAATCGGCCGTTGGTGACCAGCACGACGACATCGCCCTTGTGGACGGGCCGTCCGGTCCCGTTGAGGACATGCAGGTCCGGAGTCCCCACCGCAGCACCCGCCAGACCGGTCTTGCGGTGCTTGCACTGGATCACCCACAGGCGGCCGAAGGGATCGGTGGCCTTCACATCGGCACCGTTGTCGCCGGCCCCACCGACCCGGGTCGTCCGGTGACAACCGTCGCGGCGCATCAGAATCCCGTACGGCTTCCTCGAACTGCCGGTGATGCAGGGCATCGATCTGCGGCAGCGCGTAACGCAGCCCCCGGTCCCGCAGGCGCTCCCGACGGGCGGCCTCTCGCTTCCGACGCACCCATGCCCCGCCGGCCGTCGCAACGGCCAACAGGAGCGCGACCGGCATCCAGGGATGTGCGGCCAGCCATCGAATCGCGCCGGCGACCAGACTCCACACCACCGCAAGCAGCAGAAGGCACAGACCGGCCCGCTCCCAGCCAACAGCCCGTATCTGCCGGCGGGTTGCCGCACCACTCCTCGACAGCGACCGGGCCGGCCGGCGGCGCGACGCCGGCTTCGCACGAGGACGGTGGCCGCCGGGACGGGACCGCCCACTCACGATCCGGCCTGCGAGATGCCGCGGACCAGCTGACCGATCCCGTTGAAGATGCCCTGGCCCACCGGAGTCGGAGCGATCCCGATTCCCAGGGCCAGGACGAGAAGCGCGGTGTTGCGCCCCCAGCCCTTGATCCCGGCGGGCCCGTCGAGCAGGGGACGGCCCTCGCCGAAGCCATCCATCACATGGGGAACGAAAGCAGGCGGACCTCTCCAGCAGGCCAGTGCGCACCCTCGCGCAGTGGCGTCCACATGGTCCGCAGCGGCATGATCACGGGCCCCTCGGGTTGTTCGACGTGGACGTCCTGCTCAAGGGTTCGCCAGCCGAGCCGCTGGTAGAGCGGGACCAGCGGTGGCCGACAGAAGAGAAGCCCGTGCTGTGGCCCCATCGTCCGTGCGTGGTCCAGGGCTGCCGATACGACCGCCCGCGCCAGTCCGTGTCCCCGCAGGTCAGGAGCGACAGCCACCCCGCCGACGCCCACCACCTGTGTGCCGACGCCGTCGATCGATAGGGGGAGTTTCAGTAGACCGGCGTGCGCGACGAGGCGGCCGTTCTGCCTGATGCCGAAATGATCTTTCTTGGGCAGCCATGTCAATCCGGCGTCTGCGACGCCGAAGGGATCCGCGCTGTCGCCGAGGATCTCGATCTGCTCGGTCTTCGTGTACTCCATGAGTCGCACCACGGTCGGCGACGCAGAAGAATGGCGATCTGTCATCTCACCATGATCTCTTCGTACCGGCCCCTGGCCAACTGAAGCACCAAGGAGGCCAACCGAGTTGCTCGGCCGCCCTGACGGAGGGCGGTCCGCAGACAGGTGCGGCCATCACTGATCAGGTTCTCGTCTACCTGATCTACGCCAATCGACTGGCCGCGCCGCAACACGGCAGCCGCTGCCCGTCAGCCACAGTGTTGCTGTTGACCGGCGTAAGGGATGGAGGATTGAATTCCATTTGCGAAAGCCGTTCACATCGGCTTGTTCTGTCGCAGCGGCGCGCCCGAACCGGACACTAGCGTCACCCTTCCGATACACCGGAAGGCATAGCGGCATGGCCTCGACGCACCACTCCAAGCAAGATCGGCCGGACAGCTGCAAGACGCCGTCTCATTTCGTACTGGGGAGAGCCCTTGCCACGAGCAGGGCGAGCCGGCGAAGGCGCTCGTAGTACTGGGTTCCTGCATGGTTGGCGATCTGAGGCATGACTCGGTCCAGGTCCTCGATGCAGCTCTGCAGGATGCGAGTGCGCTTCGGGTCGAGAGTGCCGCCGTTGTTCAGCCACGAAAGAACGCAGCCGGCGGTGTCCGCGTCGAGCAACACCATGTCTGTGCCCCCGAACTCGGCACCTCGCAGGTCGGCGGGAAAAGGTGCATGAAGGTGTTCGTGCCAGAGACGGGATACGTCCTGCGCCTGCTCAGTAGATTCGCTCACCTGCACCATGTTGCCGCAGCGGGAACTGGGCCCCGCACACGGGCCCGCGGTCATCTGCCTGCGCGGCTGGCCGTACGACATCCACGGCTATGTCGACGTCGCTCCCCTGCTGGCCGACCAGGGATACCGCGTGATCGTGCCCTATCTGCGTGGTCACGGCACGACGCGCTTCCTGTCCCCGCGTACGTTCCGGAACGCCCAGCGGTCGGCGATCGCCCTGGACGTCATCGCGCTCATGGACGCCCTCAGGATCCAGCGGGCGGTGATCGCCGGTTTCGACTGGGGTTCGCGAACGGGCGACGTCCTCGCCGCCCTATGGCCCGAGCGCGTGAAGGCCCTCGTCTCGGTAAGCGGTTACCTCATCACCAACCGCGCCATGCAGCTGGAGCCGATCTCGCCCGCTGCCGAGCACACCTGGTGGTGCCAGTACTACTTCGCCACCGAACGCGGCAGGGAGGCCATGGAGCGCAAGGACCTGCGCCACGACCTGACCCGGCTCGTCTGGAACCTCGTCTCCCCGACCTGGGAGTTCGACGACGCCGTCTTCGAGCGCACCGCTGCGGCGTTCGCGCAGGCCGTCGTCGACGTGGACCCCTTCTAGTGTCCGCGCTGGTGATCCGCCTGTGAGTTGAGCGCGAGGTGGTGGCGGACGGCTTGGGGAGGTTCCGGCCAGCTACTTGTTGGCGAGTCGGGCCTTCTTGACCCTGTTGCCGCAGGTGTTCATGGAGCACCAGCGGCGGTTCGCGCCGCGACTGGTGTCGAGGAACAGGCCGGCGCAGCCGGGGCCTTCGCATGCCTTGATCCGGTGGCGGTCGGGGCCTCCGAGTACGTGGATGGCGTCGGCGGCCAGCACGCCGAGCGCGTCCGGTACCGGCGCTTCCTTGCCGAGGTTCCAGACCGCGAGCCCGTTCTCGCCGAGCGCCGGCCTGGACTGCCCGGCCGCCGCGACCCTGTTCAGGATTGCCGCGTCACCCGGATCGGGCAGCTGGGCGACGGTGACGGCCAGTCCGGCACGGTAGATCGCTTCCCTCAGGCTGAGCGCACCCTGAAGTTCGGCCGGTGAGACGTCGGGGACGCCGAGCCCCGCGGCACGCAACCAGAGCTTCAGCCGGCCGTGGCTGGAGAGCCGCTCCCGGGGCGCCGCGCCGGCCCGGTCGCTCATCGTGGCAGTGAAGCGGAACGCCAGCACCTCGTTGTCCAGTCGGAACAGTTGACGGGCCTCCACGGTCACCACCTTCCGCACCACCATGGACCGCTGCTCGAACCAGCTTAGCCGGTTCGACACGGGCATCGACCCGCGTCACAATGGAACCGTCTCAGATGGTTCACAGGGGAGGTTGCGTGATGGGCGAGGTCGCAGTCATCGGTCTGGGCGGGATGGGGCGGGCGATCGCGCGCAATCTGGTGCGGGCAGGCCACGAGACCGTGGTGTGGAACCGTTCAGCGGGGCCTGCGGAAGAGCTCGCCGACGCCGGTGCTCTCCGCGTCACATCCGTCGCGGAGGCATTGCAGTGCCCGGTGGTGTTCTCGGTTCTGTCCGACGACGCATCCGTCGAGCAGGTCTTTCTCGACTCCGGGGTCCTTGGCGAGGCCCGGCGTGGTGCGGTCCACGTCAACGTGGCCACGGTGAGCGTCGAGCTGGCCCGCCGCGCCGCAGAGGAGCACGCCGCGCACGGGATCGGCTACGTCGCCGCCCCGGTGTTCGGCCGGGTCAGCGTCGCGGAGGCCGGTTCGCTGAACGTCCTCGCCGCAGGGGAGCCCGAACTCGTCGACCGGGTCCAGCCGTTCTTCGACGTGATCGGATCCCGCACCTGGCGCCTGGGCGAGCTGCCCGAGCAGGCCAACATCGCCAAAGTCCTGGGCAACTACCTGATCGCCTGCGCGATCCAGTCGCTCGGGGAGGCGGTCAGCGTCGCCGCCGCGGCCGGCGCCGACCCGGGCCAGTTCGTCGAACTGCTGGCCTCGACGCTCTTTCCCGGGCCCGTCTACTCCGGATACGGGTCGATGATCGCGCAGCGGACTTACCAGCCGGCCGGGTTCACCACGGCACTCGGACGCAAGGACCTCCACCTCGCCCTTGAGGCGGCAGCCGGCCAAGCGGTCTCCCTGCCGTTCGGCGAACTGCTCAGGGGCGTGTTCGACCAGGCGATCGCCGACGGTCGCGCGGCGGACGACTGGGCTGTGATCGCCGAGCAGCAGCCGCGGTGAACGCCACTCTCCCGTACGGCCGTTGACGCGCGGCGCCCAGCGACCGGCGGAAGTTCATCGACCTCATCGGCGAGACGAAACCGCGAACACGGAAGAGGCCCGGCCGGCCGCATAGCCCTGGGGTCGGCCCGGCGGCGGGCCGACGTCCGGCCCGCCGCCCCCTGTCAGGCGTCACGGAGGCTTCACCGTGACGAAGGATCAGGGTCCGCCTCCAGAACAGCCTGCAGTTCCGCGAAGCGCCGGTCCTGCGAGGTTCCCGAGGCCAGCTCGCTCAGCGCGTAGGCCGTGGTCTTGAAGCCGTCTCCGTGATGGAACTCCGCACCCCACGCACCGAGCCGCACCGCAGCCACCTCGTCCAGAGCCAGCCGTTGGGTACCCCACGGATTGACCGCCACGATCCCGTCAGGACCGACCTCGAGCCGGACCCGGAGAATCGCCCACCAGAAGAACGACGCAACGCCGACGGCCAGTCCCGTCCACACGCCGGCCAGCCGGGCCGTCTCCGGCCCTGGCGAGGAAACCCAACCCGCCCAGCCCCAGAGCGCCTTCACCCCCACGACAACCGGGATCGCATAGCCTGCCCCACGAGCCGTCCCGTCCACCCGCCACACCGACACCGAGTCCCCACCCCCGTCATCCATGCCCGCATTGTGAGCCGTCCAGCATGATCAAAGACATAGGGGCGCTCCCCCAGCATGCAGCCGTCCCGATCACACCGACGCCGTACTGCGCAGCATGCTCAGGCGCTGCCGGCCCTCACCCGGTTCTTTCCCGTTTACCCCGGCGTGGTCGGCGGATCAGTAGCGGGACGAGGAGACGCACCGGAAGCGCGGCACCGGCGGCGAAGGCGCTCCCGCCGACCGTCTGCAGGCGTCCGCTCCAGCCGTCCTTGGGCAGCCAGACCTTCACCTTGGCGTGGTCGCCCTCGCCCGGGTGGGTGCCTGCGGGCGCCTGCACGGTGACGGTGGAGCAGCCGAGCGGCTGGGCGGCGAGGTTCTCGGTGTCCGCCCGGGCGGTCGGCAGGTACAACGCGGCGGCGAGCGGCACGCCCGCCGCGACGGCGGTCACAAGTCGTCGCTTCATGGTTTCCCTGTCTGAAGCGGGTATCCGCCCGAAGCGGTGACGCGGATGCGTGACGCCTCCCGCAAGGCGAGTACGAGAAGAGACTGACACCTAGTTGGTAACCGGTCAAGATGGTTACGCGCTGAGAAGCGTCCGCGTGCGTCACGCCCGGCGCAGGGTTCATGAGCACACCTCGGGGCATGTCGTACGAGATGAGCCTCCGCGTCGATACCATGCGCAGCGTCATCCACTTAGGGAGTGAACGGTTGTGACCAGCCAGCCGGCCGCCACGCTCCGGGCGCGGATCGTCGATCAGGCCGCGTCGGATCTGGAAGAGAACCGTCGACGTCAGCAGGAGCTGACCGAGAAGGTGAAGTTGCTGAAGCAGGAGGAAGCCCTCCTGGTCGACATCCTCAAGCTCGCCGAACGGTACGAGGGGTTGGCGCAGGGCCCGGCCCGGCCCGAGCAGGCCCAGGAAGAGCCCGCGCCCAGCGGGACGACGTCGCGCCGGGCATCCGCTTCGGCCACCGCACGCACCGCCTCGCGGCAGGCGGGACGCAAGGCACGAACGGGGAAGACCGCACGGTCGGCCGCGAAGGGGACGTCGCCGCAGCCGTTGCTCGTAGACCTCCTGACGTCCCTGCTCGCCGGCCATGACGAGCCGCGCCTGGCGAAGGAGCTGCGGGACGAACTGGTGGAGAGGCACCCGGACCGCAACCCCACCCCCCAGGTCGTGCGCAACGCCCTGGAGTCGCTCGTGGCCGAGGGGCGCATCCAGCGTCACAAGCAGCAGCGGTCAGTGATGTACACCCTCGCCGAGTCCGCCTGAAAGCGCGGGGTCGCACACCCCGCCGGTGACTTCCCGCGCCAGACCGGCGACCCCGGACTTCCGGGAGCGAAGGTCGTAAGGTGGGACACGCATCTGTCCGTTCGTCGGCGCTTTGAGGATGTGAGGGCTTCGTGACGACAGCACGCGACCTTCTCATGGTCGTCCTGGGCGAGAAGGCCGACCGGGAGGTGCGTCCGGGCGATCTGTCGCTCGCACTGGCGGGGGCAGAGCTCGTCGACCTGCTGGAGGTCGGTGCGGTCGCGCTGCGGGCGGAACTCGTCGTACCCGTGGGAGACCCCCTCCCGGCCGGCGACCTCCTGTCGCGGGCGCTCGCCTCACTGCGCCGGGAAGAGCCGTACGAGTCGGTCGGTGACTGGCTGTGGCGCAGAGGCGATGGGCTGGCCGAGGCGTACCTCGCGGCTCTGGAGACGGAGGGCGCGCTCACCCGGCGGCGGCATCGCGGGCTCCCCCTCGCGGACGGTGCGCCGGTCCTGCAGGACTCGGCGGCGCGCCGCCGGGCCGCGGATCTGTGGTCTTCCGCCGACCCGGTGCTCGTGAGTCTCGCCGAGGAGCTGGGTTTCCGCGCCGAGGAGGCGTCCGAGCCGGGCCGCGTCGAGGCTCTCGACGACTCGGTGACGCTTGTCCTGGCCGCCGTCGGCGACGCGCTGCTGGAGCTGGAGGGCGTACGGCAGCGGCGGACCGTCGAGCAGGCGGCCTTCGACAACGTGTGGCGCGGCCCCGGCTGACCGGACCGGTCAGCCCTTGAGGGCGAAGAAGTGCATCGGCGAGTTCGGCCGGAATCCGATGCGCGGGTACACCGGTGCCCCCGCGACGGTCGCGTGCAGGGTGGCGCGGGTGAGGCCGGTGGCGCGGGCGCCCTCGTACAGCGCCTTCCTCGTCACCGCCTCGCCGTAACCGCGGCGCTCCCACTGCGGGTCGGTGGCCACGAGCACGACGAAGAGCCGGCCCTCCGCCTCCACCGTCGCGGCGCACGTCACCGGGACACCGTCCCGTACGCCCAGGTAGGCGTGCACCCCGTCCTTCCACAGCACGGAGCCGGCGAGGCCGTCCCGGCCGTCTTCCAGGGGGAAGCCGTAGGCACGGGAGTTGAGGTCCGCGTACGCCTGGAGCTGTTCGTCGGTCGACACCCGCACGAATGTCAGGTCCGGATGGACGGGCTCCGGCAGGGGCAGCAGGTCCCCGGCCATGCCGGTGCCGGGAAAGGCGTGCGCGAGGCCCGCCCGTTCGGCCGCCGCCTCCAGGCCGGGGCGTGCGTCGGCATCGATCAGGTCTTCGAAGACCCAGAGGAAGCCGGGCTGCCGCTTCGCGCGCATGACGTCCGCGGCTTCGTGCAGTCGCCGTTCGAGGAGCCCGGCGTCGGCGCCGACCTCGGTGAGGGTGACGCAGTTCCAGAAGGCGAAGCGGCAGTCGGCCCAGCGGACGGCGATGCCCGGGAGATCACGGACGTCGGCGTCCCTGTCCCGGTCGAGGACCATGGCCCGCCAGACCAGGGCCAGTTGCTCCATCGATTCGACGGAGTCCGCGAGAACAGTCACCGGAATACCTCACTTCGTCGAGACAAGTGGAAGGTCTCGACGAGTGAACCACGTTTCCGGTTTGCCCCACAGGATGCGGTCAGCGTTCCTCGGACTCCCGTGCGGCTGCCGGCTCCGGGCCCCGCCCCGTACCCCGGCAGGTCGTCTGAGGTGCCGGGGTGGGCGGGCCGGATCAGGTCAGGACTCGCCCCGCCGGGGCAGCCGCCAGCCGGCGCGGGGGAAGTGGCAGGTGTAGCCGTCCGGGTAGCGCTGCAGATAGTCCTGGTGCTCGGGCTCCGCCTCCCAGAACGGGCCCGCCGGGGTGACCTCGGTGACCACCGGTCCCGGCCACAGGCCGGATGCCTCGACGTCGGCGATGGTGTCCTCGGCGACGCGCCGCTGCTCGTCGTCCAGGTAGAAGACGGCGGAGCGGTAGCTGTCCCCGATGTCGTTGCCCTGCCGGTTCTTCGTGGTGGGGTCGTGGATCTGGAAGAAGAACTCCAGGAGGGCCCGGTAGTCGGTCGCCGTCGGGTCGAAGACGATCTCGACGGACTCCGCGTGCCCGTCGTGGTGACGGTACGTCGGTTCGGCCAGTTCGCCGCCGCTGTACCCCACCCGCGTCGCCAGCACACCGGGCTGCTTGCGGATGAGTTCCTGCATGCCCCAGAAGCAGCCGCCCGCCAGTACGGCCCGTTCCTCGCTGCCGGTCATCGCCCGTCACCGTCCTCTCGTACGTCGCGTCACTCCGGCCGGCCTCACGAGGCCGACCGGTCTGCCTGGGTGTGTCACCTCGCCGGGGGATGCGACACGCCCCCAGACTGACACAGCCGCCATCACCGGTCAAACAGGTGATGGCGGCTGAGCCGGCGGATTCCGGGACCGGGCGGTCAGTCCTGGGCGGCGTGCTGGCGCGCCCGGTAGTTCGCCGCCTTGACCCGGTTGCCGCACGTCCGCATCGCACACCACTCGCGGCGATGCCCGCGCGAGCGGTCGAGATAGACCTGCGTGCACTCCGGGCGGGCACACTCCCGCAGCAGCGCGGCCTCGTCCCCGCCGACCAGCTGCACCGTCTCTCGGGCGAGGTCCGCCAGCCCCTGGGCGACCGACCCCGACCGCATCACCCCGTCCGGTCCCAGCCGCAGCGTCACCGGCAGACCGGAGGCGTGCAGGTTCACCTCCGCCACCGACTCCGCCGGCAGTGAACGGCCGTCGAGCCGGGCGGCCACCAGGTCGTAGACCGCCTCACGCAACTGCACGGCGATCACCACGTCCGCCTCGCGGGCGCCGGGCGGGAGATCCAGCATCCCCGACTCCATGAACCAGTCGTCGAGGAGCCCGGGCGTGGCCAGCTTCTCCAGGGGAGCGGCGTTGCGCCGCGCCCGCAGCGTGCCGACGAAGTCCAGGCAGAGCGTCCCACAGGGAAATGCGTGATTCACGTAACCATACTGACCAGTGACAGGCCGCATGGCAAGTCCCGGCCCGCCGCCCACGGCCCGGTGGACGGGGAGAATCACCCCGAGCCGACGGCCCCGGAACTCCCCGCGCTCCGCGCGCTTCCCCGGGAGGGCCGGCGGGGTCAGCGGCCGAGGACGCGGATGGCGTTCTCCTTGAGGACGAGAGGGCGGACCTCCGGCTTGATGTCGAGGGCGTCGAAGTCGGCCAGCCATCGGTCGGGCGTGACGACGGGGAAGTCCGAGCCGAACAGCACCTTGTGCCGGAGGAAGGAACCGGCCGCCTTGACGAGCTGCGGCGGGAAGTACTTCGGGGACCAGCCCGACAGGTCGATGTACACGTTGGCCTTGTGCGTGGCGATGGAGATCGCCTCGTCCTGCCAGGGCACCGACGGATGCGCCAGGACGATCGTCAGACCGGGGAAGTCGGCGGCGACGTCGTCCAGGAGCATCGGGTCGGAGTAGCGCAGCTTGATGCCGCGCCCACCGGGCAGGCCGGCGCCGATCCCGGACTGTCCGGTGTGGAACAGGGCGGGGACCCCCAGTTCCTGGAGCACCTCGTAGAGCCGGTAGTGCTCGGGGTCGTTCGGCGCGAACGCCTGGAGGCTGGGGTGGAACTTGAAGCCGCGGACGCCGTGGTCGAGGACGAGCGCGCGGGCCCGGGCGACGGCGTCCGGCCGGTGCGGGTCGACCGAGCCGAACGGAACGAGGACGTCGGGGTGGGCGGCCGCGGCCTCGGCGATCTCCTCGCTGGACAGGGCGGGGTGGCCCAGACCCGTGGTGGCGTCCACCGTGAAGATCACGGCGGCCATCCGGCGCTCTCGGTAGTGCGCGGCGATCGTCTCGACGGTAGGGGTGCGGTCCTGGCCGGCCTTGAAGTAGGCGGCCGAGGCGTCCATCAGCTCGGCGTCGAGCGCGAGGTGACCGTGGGCGTCCTGCTCCACGTGCACGTGGAAGTCGATCGCGGTCAGGTCGGCTGGGTTCATCGGGGTGCTCACAGGTGTCCGGTCCTCTTCTTCGCGTCGAGGAGGAGGTTCAGAAGGGTGTCGCGTGCGGCGACGAGGTCGGCCTCCGGGGTCCCGGCCAGCTCGTCGGCCACGCCTTCGGTGATCGCGCGCGCCAGCTCGGGCGTGAGGCGTGGTGCGCCGAGGTCGGCCCACCATGCCTCCATGGGCGGGCCGAGGTGCTCCAGGACGTGGGCGATGCCGCCGGGGCCGCCCGACAGGTGCTGGTTGAGGAAGGGCCCGAGCAGCGCCCAGCGCAGTCCGGGGCCGTGGGCGATGGCCGCGTCGATGTCGGCGACGCTCGCCGCGCCCCGCTCGACGAGGGAGTACGCCTCGCGCCACAGCGCCGCCTGGAGCCGGTTCGCCACGTGGCCCGGCAGCTCCTGGCGCAGCCGGATCGGATGGCGTCCGAGCGTGCGGTAGAAGGCCATGGCCTTCTCGACGGCGGCCTCGGCGGTCCGCTCGCCCGGCACGACCTCGACCAGCGGGATGAGGTGCGGCGGGTTGAACGGATGCCCGACGAGGACCCGTTCGGGATGGACGGCGCAGGCGCGCTGGATCCGCGACGGCAGCAGTCCGGAGGAGCTGCTCGCCAGGACGGTTCCCGGCGGGGCTGCGGCGTCGAGTACGGCGAAGACCTCGTCCTTCAGCTCGGGGCGTTCCGGGCCGTTCTCCTGGACGAAGCCGGCGTCCGCGACCGCCTCGGCGAGGTCCGGGGTGAAGAACAGCCGCTGCTGGTGGGCGGGGACCGCCGCCCGGAGCCGGGCCTCCGCGCCGGGCGCGGGGTCGGTCGCGACGACCTCGTGCCCGTACTCCAGGAAGAGGGTCGTCCAGGAGGCCCCGATGACCCCGGTGCCGACGACGGCGACCTTCATGACGCGCTCCCGGGCCCGGTACCGGTCCCGGCCCCGGGGAGGGCCCGTGCGTCGGCGCCGCCGTCGGCCGCCCGTCCGGCGGCGAACGCGACGAAGGAGTCCAGGGAGCGCGGGTCGGCGAGGACGTCGGTACTGGCGACGGACTCGGGGCGGGCGCCGAGGAGGATCCGCTTGACCGGTACCTCCAGCTTCTTGCCGGTGCGGTTGCGCGGGATGGCGGGCACCCGCTCGATGACGTCCGGGACGTGCCGGGGCGACAGCGCCGAGCGGAGCGCGCGGGCGATGCTCGTGCGCAGGGCGTCGTCCAGCGCCACCGGTCCGGCGACGAAGAGCAGCAGTTCTCCGTTGCCGCCCTCGGGGTCCTCGATGTGGACGACGAGGCTGTCGTCGACCTCCGGGAGGTCCTCGACGACCGCGTAGAACTCGGCGGTGCCGAGCCGGACCCCGCCGCGGTTGAGGGTGGCGTCGGAGCGTCCGGCGACGATGCAGTGGCCCTCGGGCGCGAACCGGACCCAGTCGCCGTGCCGCCACACGCCCGGGTACTCCTCGAAGTACGCGGCCCGGTAGCGGGAGCCGTCGGTGTCGCCCCAGAAGCCGACCGGCATCGACGGCATCGGTTCGGTGATCACCAGCTCGCCGAGCTCGCCGACCACCCGCTCGCCCTTGCTGTCGTAGGCGTACGCGGCGACCCCCAGGCAGGGCCCGGAGATCTCCCCGGCGCGCACGGTCTGCAGGGGGCTGCCTTGGAGGATGCCGGTGCACACGTCGGTGCCTCCGCAGCCGACGTTGAGGAGCACCCGGTCCCCGAACTGCTCGGCCACCCAGCGGAATCCGTCGGCGGCGAGCGGGCTGCCCGCGGCGCCGAGCTGCCGCAGCCGCGACAGGTCGAACTCCTCGGCGGGCCTGATGCCGGCCTTGCGGCAGGCCATCAGATAGCCGGGGCTCACGCCCATCAGCGTCGCTCCGGTGTCGGCGGCGATCCGCCATTGCTCGCGCAGGTCGGGGTGGACCGGGTTGCCGTCGATCATGACGATGGACGCGCGGACGAGCAGGGCGGACACCAGGGTGTTCCACAGCATCCAGGCGGTCGTGCTGAACCAGAGCATCCGGTCGCCCGGCTTCAGGTCCCAGCTGAGCGCGTTGTTCTTGAGGTGCTCCAGGAGGATGCCGCCGTGCCGGTGCACGATCGCCTTGGGGATGCCGGTGGTCCCGGAGGAGAAGAGCACGAAGAGCGGGTGGTCGAACGGCACGGCCTCGAAGGCGAGTTCCGCCGGTCCTTCCGTTTCGTCCGGTGCGGCGAGCAGCTCGGTCCAGCCCAGCGCGTCGGGCAGGGTGTGCTCCCCGTACGGGACGTGGACGATCCGTTCCACGGTGGGGAGCCGGGAGGCGATCTCCGCCACCTCGGCACGGCGGTCGATGTCCCGGTCCCCGTAGTGGTAGCCGGCGACGGTGAGCAGCACCTTCGGTTCGAGCTGGGCGAACCGGTCGACCACGCTGCGGGGGCCGAACTCGGGTGCGCAGGCGGCCCATACGGCGCCGAGGCTCGCGGTGGCGAGGAAGGCCACCAGGGTCTCGGGGATGTTCGGCAGGTACGCGACGACCCGGTCGCCCTTGCCGACGCCGAGGCGGCGGAGCCCGGCGCGGGCGCGGGCCACCTGGTCGCGGAGCTCGCCGAAGGTCAGCTCCAGCGGCGCCCTGGTCTGGGAGTGGGCGACGACCGCGACGGCGTCCGTGTCGTCGGCGGACCCCTCACGTCCGAGGGCGTGCTCGGCGTAGTTGAGGGTCGCGCCGGGGAACCACTCGGTGTCCGGCATGGACCTGCGGCCCAGGGTGGCCGTGGGCCGGGCGTGCGGCCGGACGTCGAAGAACTCCCAGACCGACGACCAGAAGCCGGCCAGATCGGTGACGGACCACTGCCACAGGCTGTCGTAGTCCGGGAAGCGCAGCTGCCGCTCCGACTCCAGCCAGCGGAGGTAGCGGCCGATCTCCGAGTCGTCCCTGACGGTGGGGCCGGGCGTGCTGAGGATCTCGTTCATCGGGCGGCCCTTCCGGTGGTGACCTTCGCGGCGCGGCCGTCCAGGAAAGCCCGCATCCGCTCCTGGGCGTCGCCGCTGCCGGCCGCGACGGCCGACATGAGGGATTCGAGCAGGAGGCCGCCGGAAGGCGAGGCCTCGGCGATCCTGGGGAGGGCCTGGAGGACCGCGAAGTTGGTCAGCGGCGCGTTGGCGGCGATCCGGCCGGCGAGTTCGAGGGCCTTGGCGCGCGCCCCGCCCTCGTCAGTGAGGTACTGCGAGAGGCCGGCGGCCTGGCCCTCGGCCGCGTCCAGGACGCGGCCGGTGAGCATCATGTCGGCCATCCGGTGCGCGCCGATCAGCCGGGGGATCCGGACCGAGCCGCCACCGCCGACGAAGAGCCCGCGCTGCCCTTCCGGCAGCGCGTAGAACGTGGACGGGTCGGCCACGCGGATGTGCGCGGCGGCCGCAAGCTCCAGGCCGCCGCCGATGACCGCGCCCTTCAGCGCGGCCACCACGGGGACACGTCCGCCCTCGATCGTGTCGAAGACGCGGTGCCACATGAGCGAGTGCTCCAGGGCCTCCTCGGTGGACCGCTCGGTCAGCTCGCCGAGGTCGAGCCCGGCCGAGAAGTGGTCGCCCTCGGCGTCGAGGACGACGGCCCGCACGTCGGGGCCCGGCTTCCGGAAGAACTCCTCGATGCCCAGCACCGTGGCGTCGTCGAGGGCGTTGCGCTTCGCCGGGCGGCGGAGCGTCAGGACCGCCACTCCGTCGCGCCGGTCAATGGAAAGCGTGGTCAAGGGAAGGCTCCTCAATCATCAGGAATCCTGAGTATCGGAGGGCCTGCCGCCGCCGAGCAAGGGGTTGGGCTAGAATTTTCGACAGGAATCCTGATGATGGGGAGAGCATGTGAAGGACGTCGCTCCGCCGTCGTTGCTGTACTCGGTGAAGCAGGTCGAGCTGGCCACCCGCGCCCGGCTCGACGAACTGCTCAAGCCCTCGGGCGTCACCGCTCTGCAGTACACGGCGCTGACCGTGCTGGAGCGCCGGGACGGCATGTCCGCGGCCGAGCTCGCCCGCAACTCCTTCGTCACGCCCCAGTCCATGTCCGATCTGGTCGGCGCGCTGGAGCGGCGGGGTCTCATCACCCGCTCCCCGGACCCGGCGAGCCGGCGTCGCCACGTCATCAGCCTCACCGACGACGGCCGCGACCTGCTGGCCCTGCACGCGACGGCCGTCGAGGAGTTGGAGGACGAGATGCTGCAGGACTTCACGGCGGGCGAGCGCGCCGTCTTCCGCGACCTCCTCAACCGCGCCCGCGCGGCGCTCGGTTAGCGCTCCGGCCCGATCGCGTCGCCGACCCGCTCGGCTGGAGCTCCGGCCCGTCCGGCAGCCAGCTGCCGTGGAACCCGTACGGGACCCGGGCCGGCAGGTGGACGACGGCGACCGGGTCGGCGGCGAGGTCGGCCGCGTCGAGCACGACCAGGTCGCTGCGGCCCGTAGCGGCGTCGTGGACGTACGTCACCAGCCAGCCCGGCCCGCCGGCGGTCCCGTCGGCCGGGGCGAACACCGCCTCGCCGGGGGTGCGGCCCGGACCGAAGTCGTGGGCCGTCGCGGCTCCGGTCCGCAGGTCGTACCGGAGCAGCGCGTGCGCGCTGGTCATGTGCCCGAAGTCGGCCTGGAGGCCGGTCAGTCGGTCGTCGACGCGGGGGAACTCGCCGGGCCGGTCGTCGCACTGCTCCTCGTGGACGGTGCCGGTGGCCGGGTCGAGGGTCCACTTCCAGAGCACGGCCTCCTGGGCGCCGGTCACGGACCCGGCACGGTCGCGCCGCCACAGTTCCGGGTAACGCATGACGTGCGCGACGACCGTCCCGTCCGGCGCGTCGTACGCGTTGAGGACGTGGAACACGTAGCAGGGTTCGACGTCGAACCAGCGGACCCGGCCGTACGGGTCGTCGCGGCGCAGCAGGCCCAGCCGTGCCCCGTACGCGTCGTCCCAGCGGTAGGGCATGCCGGCGCCGAGCAGGGCGGGGTCGAGGACCACGGGCAGGTCCATGAAGACGACGTGCCCGTCGGTGAGGCCGAAGTCGTGCATCATCGTCGGCCCGGGCACCTCGACGGGCCGGCTGACGGTCAGTTCGCCGGAGGCGTCGGCCCGGTGGTAGGTGAGGTAGGGGACGGTCAGGATGCCGTAGCCGAAGAAGTGCAGCTCCCCGGTGACGGGGCAGGCCTTGGGGTGCGCGGTCATCGCGGTGGTCAGCCGGCCGCCGAAGTCGTACGGGCCGACGGTGCCGAGGTCCGGGGCGAGTTCGTAGGGCAGGGCCGTCTCGACGAGGGCGAGGGTGCGGCCGGCGTGCCGGATCACGTGGGTGTTGGCCGGTCCGGCGGCGAGGTCGCGGCGGCCCTGTCCGTCGTATGTCCGGGCACCGCCGGTGAGACTCTTGGTTCGTACCCAGCGGTTGCGGTAGTCGACGGCCCGGCCGCCCTCCAGGCGGACGCCGTGGACCATGCCGTCTCCGAAGAACCAGTGGCCGGAGGCGGCGTCGGCGGGGTTGGGGCCGTTGCGCAGGTACCAGCCGGACAGGGCGTCCGGGATCCGCCCGGTGACGGGCAGGTCGCGCGCGGTCAGCTCCTCGGCGACGGGCGCGTAGTTGCCCGACAGGTGGCGGGGCGTGCCGTCGGTGGGGGTGTCGGTGCTCATCGGGCGCTCGCCTTGGCCTGGGTGGCGGCGACGTAGCGGCTGGTGAAGAGCATCGGGAGGACGAAGCCGGCGGCCTGGACGAGCGTGGCCGCGGTGGAGTGGCCCTGGCCGGCGTGGGCGAGCAGTGCGAGACCGGCGGCCGTCAGCGCGAAGGCCCCCGCCCACACGCCGCTGATGACGGTGTTGGCCCGCACGAAGGGCCGCAGTCCCCACACCTCGCGGGGCGTGCTGCGCTTGGCGATGCCCAGGGTGAAGGGCTTGCGGATGAGCAGCGAGACCCCGGCGACCAGGGCCAGGACGGCCGAGGAGAGGGCGGCCGAGTAGCCGTGCACGGGCGAGCCGGGGTCGGTGAAGGCGATGCCGGCCAGGACCGCGAAGAAGGCCGCGGAGCCGGTCTCGATGATCAGTGCGTCGAAGCCGACGCCGTCGCGGCGCTGCTGGACGATGATCGCCGCCGCCGCGAGCAGCGCGGCCAGGGCGCCCCACTGCCACTGGGCGGACGGAATCACCGCGAAGACGATCCACGGCAGGAAGGTGCGCAGGTACGACATCGGAATCCCCCGGTCGGTCAGTCAGTCGGTCCGCCGGTCGGCCCGGCCGGACTCATATTCCTGTTGTGACATGTCGAAAGTAGACCTTCCTAAACTGACATGTCAAGGATGGAATGTAGAGTGGGGGTCATGAGCCTTCGCCACGCCCTTCTCGGACTCCTGTCAGAGCGCCCCGCCAGCGGCTACGACCTGCTGAAGCGCTTCGAGACCTCCCTGGCCAACGTCTGGCCCGCCACTCAGAGCCAGATGTACTCGGAGCTGTCCAAGCTGGCGGCGGCCGGACTGATCGACGTGTCGGCCGAGGGCCCGCGGGGCCGCAAGGAGTACACCCTCACCGACGAAGGGCTGGCGGAGCTGCGGCACTGGCTGACCGAGACCAGGCCGCAGCGCAACACCCGCAGCGACATCCTGCTGCGGGTGTTCTTCCTGGGAGTGCTCACTCCCGAGCAGGCGCGCGGCTACCTGACCGAGCTTCAGGAGCTGTCCGAGCAGGAGTACGAGGACCTGCGCCGGCTGGAGGCCTCGATCGACTGGGGCGACGACCCGCTGTCGGTGCACGGCCGGATCGCCCTGGAGTACGGGCTCCGGTTCAACGCGATGCGCCGGGAGTGGGCACAGTGGGCCGCGGGGCAGCTGCGCTGACACCGCGTTCGGCGGCAGGGCGGCGGCGTCCGCCGCCGCTCAGGCCCGCACGGGCCGCGCCTCCCTCGTCCCACCCGCCTCCGGGCCCGCCGCTGACACCTGCCAGGCCGCCCGGCCCAGCAACAGGCACAGCGGCGTGTAGAGCAGCAGGTTGAGCCAGTAGAACGTGTCGGCAGGATCGGCCCAGGCCCCCGTCACCCAGACCAGTCCGACCGCGCCACGGGCCAGCAGTCCGGCGGCCACCGCCCGGCTCCCCCAGCGCGGCAGCACGGCGGGCAGCCGGCGGGCCAGGGCCGGCAGCCGGCCGCCGTGGACCAGCACCAGCGTCGCGCCCGAGAAGAGCAGCCCCGCGAGCGGGACCAGCCCTTGCGGGGTGAACGGCACCTGGGTGTTGAGCACCAGCTGCGAGAGCCGGTGCGTGCTGTGCACCGGCCAGGTCCGCCCGGTGGCCCAGTACAGGTGGATCAGCCCGTCCACCGCCAGCACCGCGCCGATCGCGGCGGCCTTGCTGCGGGTCTTCGCCGACTTCACCGGCTTCATGTCGTCACCTCACGGAGTGTCAGGACGCTTGGACACCCGAAGGAGCGCCCCGGCCGTCGATCCGTTCCTGTGACGAGGAACACTGCGGACGCGCGAAAGTCGCAGGGAACGTTTCGCCGTCCCGGAGCCTCCCTCCACGGACCGCTGTCACCTATCGACGGAGAACGCACCATGCAGGAGCCACCGCCCGGCCTTGCCGAGCTGGTCCGGGCCGCCCAGGGCGGCGACCAACTCGCGGTCGGCCGGCTGCTGGACCTGATCACCCCGTACGTCCGCCGGCTCTGCGGCCCGATCGCGCTGGACGACGGCGCCGACGCGACCCAGGAGGCGCTCATCGCGGTGTTCCGCCGACTGCGCCAACTCCGGGACCCAGAGGCCCTGTTCGGCTGGGTCCGGGCCATCGCCGTACGGGAGGCGGTGCGGTACGCCACCCGCGCGGCGCGCTCGCAGCCGGCCGAGCTCGGCGAACTCCCCGCGCCCGGCGACCCCCAGCTCGCCGCGGACATCCGCGACGTGCTGTCCCGGCTCTCGCCCCAGCACCGCGCCGTACTGCTCCTGCGCGACCTGGAGGGGCTGGACGAACGGCAGACGGCGGCACTGCTCGAGGTCGCGCCCGGGACGGTCAAGTCCCGGCTCTCCCGGGCCCGACTCAGCTTCCGAAAGGCATGGCAGCAGTGACCGAGACCCCGATGCCGCAGTGGCCCGTCGCCGACTTCGACCCGGTGCGCCGGCTGCACGTGATCGCCGCGAGCACGCCCGGATCCGCGCGGATCGGCGAGGCCGTTCTCGACGCGCCGTTCGAGCGGGTCTGGTCACTCGCCCAGGACCTGGAACGCACGATGCCACTGTGGATCCCCGATGTCCGCACGGTCCGTATCCTCACCCCCGAGTCGGCCGGTGCTCCGCTCCAGGCCCGGGTCCACGGCCACACCCGGCTCCGCGCGACCTTCGCCATCGACCTGTCCCCCGGCTGGTGCCTGATGCAGAGCCGCCTCGTCCTCGGCGGCATGGCGGCCCGCCCCGAGACCGACCGTACGACCCGCTTCGCCTTCCTCGGCGGCCTGCGCTTCCCCGGCGCACGCCTCCTCGCCCCCGCGCTGCGCCCGTTCGCGGGGGATCCCGTCGCCCGGTTCGCCGCCCTCCTCGACGGGGAGCAGCCCTGAGGAAGGTCCGGGTGCTGCTCGTCGGCACGGGCGACGAGCGGCCCCGGGTCGGCAACCATGGCAGTAGGACACATTCGCGGCGCGAGCCATGCCTCCCGCGGCGGCGGCGCGCGGCGCACGGTGGCGGACGCGAGGAGGAACGCCATGATCGTCGACTGCGCGCACTATCGCGACGGGCGCCGCCAGCAAGAGGGCCCGATGCCGCTCGAACAGGCGGCCGCGTGCCGCGAAGAGGGTGGTTTCGTCTGGCTGGGTCTCTTCGAGCCCGGGGAGCCGGAAATGAGCGAGGTGCGCAGGAGTTTCGGGCTGCACGAGCTCGCCGTCGAGGACGCCCAGGCCTTCCACCTGCGGCCGAAGGCCGAAAGGTACGAGGACGGCACCGAGCTGATCGTCCTGCGCACGGCGCGTTACGACGACGACCGCGAGGAGATCGACACCGGGGAGATCAGTGTCTTCCTCGCCCACAACTTCGTGATCACCGTGCGCCAGGGCATCGCCAGCGAACTGCACGGCGCCCGTGCACGGCTCGAAGGCCGCCCCGAGCTGCTGCGCTCCGGCAGCGCGTCGACGCTCTGGGCCATCCTCGACCAGGTCGTGGACAGCTACGCGCCCGTCGTGGCGGAACTCGACCGGGACATCGAACAGATCGAGGAAACGGTGTTCTCCGGCGCGGTCGCCCCCACCGAGCGGATCTACTTCCTGCGCCGCGAGGCCACGGACTTCTACCGCGCCGTGCACCCGCTCCTCTCCGTGCTCGCCCGCCAGCTGCAGCCCGGCAAGGCGCCGCCCGAGCTGCTGCCGTACCTCCACAACGTGCACGACCACCTCCTCCTGGTGAACGAGGAGGTGGCGGCGCAGCGTGACCTCCTCGCCACCGTGCTGGAGGCGAACATCGCGGTGGTCTCCGTCGAACAGAACAAGATCAACCTCCGTCAGAGCGCGACGATGGAGCAGCTCACCATCCTCGCGACCGTGTTCCTGCCGCTGTCGTTCGTGGTCGGCTTCTTCGGACAGAACTTCTCCTGGCTGATCGCTCACATCGACGGTTTCACGGCCTTCGTCGTGGTCACCGCAGTCGGACTGCTGCTCCCGTGCCTGGCCCTGTTCCTCTGGCTCCGCCGCCGGCGTCACGCCCAGCCACCGGCGCCGGACATGACCCAGAGGATCTGAGCCGGCGCCGACGGTCCCGCGACCGGCCGCCGGCCCGGAGCATCATCGGAAGTGGGGCGAAGGGTCGACAAGAAGAGGCGATGAGCGATGAGGCTGGCCTTTCTCGAGAGCCTCTACGCGGAGCCGGGGCCGTACGTCTCCGTGTACCTGAACACCTCGCGGGACGGCGACCACCCCGAGCGCGCGATCGCGTTGCGCTGGCGGCGGCTGCGCGAGAGCCTGTCCCGGCAGGGCGCCGACGCGGCGCTGCTGAACAGGCTGGAGGCGGTGGTCGGCGCCGACGCGGAGGTGCCGGGCGTGCACGGGCAGGCCGTCTTCGCCGCCCACGGCACGCTCGTCCTGGACGGGGAGCTGCCGATCCCGCCCGAGCACGACTCCGCCCGCTACGGCACCCTGCCGGACGCGATGCCCCTGGTCGCCCAGCACGTGCCGGAGATCCCGTACCTGGCCGTGGTCGTCCACTACGGCGGCCTGCCGACCGCCGAGACGCACGGCTGGGTGACGCTGGAGGCGGAGGCCGGCACCTGGCCCGCGTCCACCGTGACCCCGGGTGAGCGCCTGCACCGCAGGGTCGCCGTGTCGATCTGGCACCGCGCCTCCGCACGGATCGGCCACCAGCTGGACGCCTGGGCGCGGCGGATCCACGCCGACGCCGTCGTCGTGGGCGGGAACGAGTGGGCGTGCAACGTGCTGGTGCGCCGGCTGCCGCGCAGCCTGCGGGACCGGGTCGTACGGGTCGGCGGCCCCACGCCGACCGATACGGGGCGGGCCCTGCTGGAACCGCAGCTCGACCAGGTCCTCCGCGGCCACATGGCCGCTCACGACCGGGAGATCGTCGACCTCTTCGTCCGCCGGCGCGCTGTCGACGGGCCCGTGGCGGAGGGGCTCGCCGCCACCGTCGCCGCCCTCCAGCGGGGACAGGTCGCGGCGCTCCTGCTGAACCGGCCGCCGGGGTCCCCGCCCTCGCCTCGGCTCTGGGTGGGCTCCCGGCCCACCCAGCTCGCCCTGACCGAGGCGGAACTCCTGTCCTTCGGCGTGCGCGCCCCACGAGAGGAGCGCGCCGACGAGGCGCTCGTGCGGGCCCTCGTCGGCACCGGAGCCGAGCTCGTCGTCGTACCGGAGGACGAGCTGCGGCTGTACGAGCAGGTCGGCGCGCTGCTGCGGTACGGCGACGGGGGCGGCCGTCACTCCCCTCAGCGCTGATACGTGCCCACCAGGGCGCCGGACGCCAGCTCCCTGCCCTTCAGGGCGCGGTGCACGTCCTCGGCGCCGGGGTGGCCGTGCAGCGGCAGCGGCTCCGACAGGGCGTACAGGCGGAAGAAGTAGCGGTGCGGTCCGTGGCCCGGCGGCGGCATCGGGCCGCCCCAGCCCACCTGCCCGAAACCGTTGGGCCACGGCAGGCCGCCCTGGGGTTTCTGCCCCTCCACCACCCCGGTGGTCCCCGGGTCGATCCCGGTGACCAGCCAGTGCACGAAGGTCGTCCCCGGCGCGTCCGGGTCCTCGCACAGGAGCACCAGCTCCGTGGCCTCGTGGGGCACTCCCGACCAGGTCAGGGGCGGCGAGACGTTCTCGCCCTCGCCGCTGTAGCGGCGGGGGATCACCGTGTGGTCGTCGAACGCGCTGCTGCTGATGTGAATTCCGCTCATGCGCGCCGCCATACCCGCGACGAAGGCACCGCCACCGGTCCACACCGCTATCCCCGCCGTTCGGCCGAACCCGGTCGAACGGCGGGGAGGTCCTGGGCGGCCGGGTCCGGTCCGGCCGCCGCGCGGGTCCGACGGTCCTTACTGCCAGTCGTCCCAGGGCGGGTCGATCTCCTCCGGGTCGAAGGGCGGCTCGTCGTCGTCCGGCGGCTCCGGGTAGTCGGCCGGCGGCTCCGGGTGGTCGGCCGGCGCCGTCGGCGCGGCGGGCTCAGTTCCGGCGAACTCCGCCAGGACGGCGAGGACGCCCTCGCCGTATTTGGTGAGCTTGGCCTCGCCGACGCCGCCGACCGTGCCCAGCTCCGCCACCGTGCCGGGCAGCAGCGTCGCGATCTCGCGCAGCGTCGCGTCGTGGAAGACGACGTACGCCGGGACTCCCTGCTCGCGGGCCGTGGCGGCCCGCCAGGCGCGCAGGGCCTCGAAGACCGGGACGGCCGTCGGCGTCAGGTCGACCGGCACCCGAGCACCCTTCGCGGAGCGCGAGCCCGAACCGGTGCCCGAGCCCGGCGCCGCGTCCTTGCGGAACGGAGCGGCCGGCTTCTGCTCCTTGCGCATCGGGACGCTGCGGCGCCCCGCGAGCACCTCGCCGCTGGCCTCCGTGAGCACGAGCGTCCCGTAGTCGCCCTCGACCGCGAGCAGCCCCAGCGCGAGGAGCTGGCGCACGACACCTCGCCACTCCGCCGTGCCCAGGTCCGCCCCGACGCCGAACACCGAGAGGCCGTCGTGCTGGAACTGGACGACCTTGGCCGTCTTCTTGCCCTGCAGGATGTCGATGATCTGGCCGGCGCCGAACTTCTGGCGCCGTTCCCTGGCCAGCCGCCACACGGTGGACAGCAGTTTCTGCGCCGCGACCGTGCCGTCCCAGCACTCGGCCGGTGTCAGGCACGTGTCGCAGTTGCCGCACGGCCGGCCCGACTGGCCGAAGTACGCGAGGAGCCGCACGCGCCGGCACTCGACGGTCTCGCAGAGCGCGAGCATGGCGTCCAGGTGCGCGGCCAGGGAGCGGCGGTGCGTCTCGTCGCCCTCGGAGCCGTCGATGAGCTTGCGCTGCTGGACGACGTCCTGCAGGCCGTACGCGAGCCAGGCGGTCGCCGGTTCGCCGTCACGCCCCGCTCGGCCGGTCTCCTGGTAGTAGCCCTCGACCGACTTCGGCAGGTCGAGATGGGCGACGAAGCGCACGTCCGGCTTGTCGATGCCCATGCCGAACGCGATCGTGGCGACCACCACGACCCCGTCCTCCCGCAGGAAGCGCGCCTGGTTCGCCACACGCGCGGCGGCGTCCATGCCGGCGTGGTACGGCACGGCGTCGATGCCCTGCTCCACCAGGAAGGCCGCGGTCTTCTCCACCGAGGACCGGGACAGGCAGTAGACGACTCCGGCGTCCCCGGCGTGCTCGGTCCTGATCAGCTCCAGGAGCTGCTTGAGCGGGTTGTTCTTGGAGACGATGCGGTACTGGATGTTCGGCCGGTCGAAGTCGGCCACGAAGTGCCGGGCGTCCTCCAGACCGAGTCGCGCCGCGATCTCCGCGTGCGTGGCCTCGGTGGCGGTGGCCGTCAGCGCGATCCGCGGCACCTTGGGCCAGCGCTCGTGCAGCATCGACAGGGTCAGGTAGTCGGGCCGGAAGTCGTGGCCCCACTGGGCGACACAGTGCGCTTCGTCGATCGCGAAGAGCGACACCTTGCCCCGGTCGAGCAGCTGTCGGCAGCCCTCCGTGCGCAGCCGCTCGGGAGCGAGGTAGAGCAGGTCCAGCTCGTCGTCGAGAAACGCCCGCTCGACGGCCTGCCGCTCGTAGGGGTCCTGCGTCGAGTTCAGGAACCCCGCCCGCACCCCGAGGGCGGTGAGCGCGTCCACCTGGTCCTGCATCAGCGCGATGAGTGGCGAGATCACGACGCCCGTGCCTTCTCTGACCAGCGCCGGGATCTGGTAGCAGAGCGATTTGCCGCCGCCGGTCGGCATCAGGACGAGCGCGTCGCCGCCCGCGACGACCTGCTCGATGATCGCCTCCTGGTCGCCCCGGAAGGAGTCGTAACCGAAGACACGGCGGAGCACGCCGACCGCGTCGGAGGTCGCGGGAGCCTCGGGGGTCTCGGAGGGCGGGTGGGGGAGGTCGGATGAAGCGTCGGTGAGTGCCACACGAAAAGGCTAGTGGCCTGCACTGACATCCCGGACCACCGGCCCGTTGACGATCACGGGTCTCCGACCCCCGCCCCCACCACCCCGGCCCGCCGGGCGGGGCCGGACCGGGGAGCGAGCCGGCCTCTCAGCGGCGCTTCCGGACGACCGCCATGCCCTCGTCCAGGTCGATTCCCATCCCGCTTCCGGACGTCCTGGTTTGCAGGAGGCGGCACAACCACGCAGGGCGACCGACTCCCACCAGTACGTGTCGGATCGACGCCGGCACGAAGGAGACAAGCACCGACATGCGTCAACGCCCTTGCGCCGCAAGCCGTTCCACGCTTCGCGTCGGCGCATCCGCAAAGCCGTCGCAAAGATTCCGTAGTCATGATCGACGATCCGGGTCAGGCTCCGAGGCGCGGGGGTAGCGTGGCGCAGCGGACAGCCTTTTCGATCAGGCACGGGGGTGTCGTGATGTCGTTCGACGAAGAGTGGGCCGCGGAGAAGGCGGCCGTTGCCATGCGGCTGAACGGGGCCGGCAGTACAGGGGGTTCGGCCGCCGCGAAGGGCTCGGCCGACTACGTCGTGGAGGACGACGATCTCGGCGAGATCGGGCACGCCGCGTACGGCCTCTTCAACGGGCTGGAGCCCGCCGGGAAGCACGCGAGCACGGCGAGCGAGAGCGCGGGCACGAGCCTGAAGGGCGACGGCTTCGACTCCGGTGCGGCCCTGAGCGAGGTGAACAAGACGTGGGAGACGCAGGTCAAGACGCTGCTCCAGGCCTGCGCCCACATCTCCAACCACCTCAACTACACGAAGAAGTCCGCCAGGGCCGAGGACGACCTGATCGCCGCCCAGCTGCGCATCGTCGGCCCCGTCGCGCCCGGCGCCGACGGCGCCGTGTCCGCCTCTCAGATCGACAAGTACTTCCGCTAAGGAGCCGAACCACCCATGCCCACGTTCGAGCAGCTCCTGAACGCCAAGCTCGGCCCGATGGACACCGCCGCCACCCAGTGGACCGAGATGATCGCCAAGCTGACGCAGCTGCAGACCGACGCGTCAGCCATGAAGACGAAGGCCGACAAGTCGACCTGGCGGGGCGAGAACGCCTCCGTGACGAAGGAGTTCGTCACCAAGACGGCCAAGGAGTTCGGCGACGCCGTCACCGAGGCCACGTCCGTGCGCGACCTCCTTCAGGACGCGCACACCCTGCTGAAGTCCGCGCAGGACGACCTCAAGGCCGCGTACGACAACCCTCCGCCGGGCATCACGATCTACCCGAACGGCGTGCTGAGCCACCGCGTCCATCCCGACCGGCGGTCGGCCGACAGCACCGAACCCGTCGCCACCGAGGCCCAGTTCGACGCGCTGCGGGAGAAGCTGGAAGGCATCCTGAAGCGCGCGGCCGAGGCCGACGAACTGTGCGCCTGGGGCCTGCGCGCGCTCGTCAAGAACCACCCCAACGATTTCGGCAGCACGGACATCGAGGGTGTCGCCGAGGCGAAGAAGCTGCGCGAGGAGGAGCGGCAGCAGACCGCCAACGGCCGCGAGGCGGCCAAGCTGTACGCCCGCTGGGACTACCTCGACGGCAAGGAGCGCGAGCGGCTGCTCACGCTCGTCGAGGGCGGCAAGGACTCGCCCGCGTTCGCCGCCGAGCTGATGACGAACCTCGACTACAACGGCCGCAAGGACCAGGAGGCGGTGCTGCTGCTGGCCGGCAGCCTGGAGCACGGCGGCCGCGACGGGCAGGTCTCGACGACCGACGCCCGCCTCTACAAGGCCCTGTCCGGCACGCTCGCCACGGCCACCGGGCCGGACTCGCCGATCGGCTCCCCGGGTGGCGTCACCTCGGCCTGGACGGACCGGCTCGTCGCCATGGCCCGCGACGGCAACGGCCTGCCGGACCAGCATCCGGGCCAGCTGAAGGGTGGCGCGGCCGGCCTGAACGCGCTCACCCGGCTGATGGCCGCGGACGCCGGCGACAGCCCGTACGACCCGAAGGACCCCAAGGACAGCCCGTTCCGCAAGGACAAGGGCGACCCGGTCTACAGCCAGGCGTTCCTGACCAAGGTCGGTGACAGCATTCGTGAGTGGGAGACGCACGACAAGCACGCCTACGACGGCGTCATGAAGAACTGGCAGGGCACGCAGGAGGACCCGATGAAGGGTCTCCTCAACGCGATGAGCCGCAATCCGTCGGCCGCCACCCACTACTTCGACCCGAACACCGGGGACAACCTGAAGTACTTCATGGAGGACCGGCACTGGCCGGGCGGCGACGTCCAGGACAAGATGCCCGAGGATCTGCAACGCAGCTCCGCGCGCGCCGAGTTCGCGGCCGCCCTCGACGCCGCGGCCACGGGCCGCGAGCCGGGCAGCCCGCTGCACCCGGTGGGCACCCACCACGACGGTGCGCAGACCGCCATCCTCGACCGGGTGCTCGACGAGTACGCCGAGGCGACGAAGAAGAACCAGAGCGCCGTTCCCGTCCCGATGCGCATGGCCATGGGGGAGATGATCGGTGACTACGGCTCCGACGTGCACCAGATCCTCGGCAAGAACATGGACGGGCCCACCGACTTCAACCACCTCGACATCGACCGCGGCGCCCTGACCCGGATCATCCGGTCAACCGCCGATGACCCCCAGGCCTTCGGCGTCATCCACGCCTCCCAGACCGCCGTGATCGCCGACGGCCTCGACCGTTTCCCGGCGGACTCCTTCCGCAAGGAGGACCCGGAGCTGCGCGCCTGGATCAAGCAGTCCTCGTCCGTCCTCGGCCACCTCGACGGCGTGCGCGGCGACGTCATCTACGACCTCGGCCAGGCACAGAAGGACGCCAACGGCTGGAACAAGATGATGAACTACCACGTCATCGGCACCCCTCTGACGGCCATCCCCGTCGCGGGCGACGCGATCCAGCGTTCGGTCGACGTGGCGACCGCCGAGTACATGAACGGTCTGAACGCCAAGGTCGACGCCGAGACCCGCAACAACATGATCAACCACTACGACAACGGCGAGCGCGAGATGTACGCCATGCTGCGTCAGATGGCGAAGGAGCGCGGCCTCGCCACGGCGGAGCTGGATGCGAGCCCCGGCGAGTACGAGGACGGTCTGCAGCCGACGGCACAGCAGTGGTACCAGAACGGAATGAAGGACGCCGACATGAAGATGGGCGAGCGCTACTGATGGACAGGAAGTACCTCGTGCTGCCCGCCGTCCTGGTGGCCGCGGCGGCCGTCGTGGCCGCCGTCCAGCTGTGGCCCAGCAAGCTGAAGGACCTGCGGGCCCAGAACCTGTGCCTGGGCATGCTCACCGAGCAGACCGCGGCCGGGCTCGACGACCGCAGGGGCGGCGAGCTGACGGTGGACGAGCACGAGCCGGAAGCGGCGAAGGGAGACCCGGTGTTCTCCACCATCTGCTTCGTCGGGCGCAAGACGGGCAAGGAGACGGCCTACCGCACCCAGTACACCCTCGACGTCCAGGCCACCGACGTCCTCGACGCCCCGGCGGCGGGCGCCGTCCCGCCGGGCAGCGGCCGCTCCGGCTGGGTGGGACCCCGTCAGAGCGAGGTCCAGCTTCCCGGCGGCTGCCCCGGGAAGATGCGGACGGACGCCCCGTACGTCACCGTCGTCCTGAAGGTCGCCCCCGGCGTCGCCGTGGCGCAGAACTGGAACGACAAGGCACTGACCGAGGCGTCCCGCAAGATCGTCCTGGAGGCGGTGGACAACCTGTCCGAGCAGTACGGCTGCGAGGCGTAGGACCGGCGCCGGGAGACGTCCTGCTCGGCGAGGCCGCCTCTACTTGCGGCCGACGCCCGCGTACATCGCGACGTCCGGCGTCGGCGTCTCCGGCCGCCACGCGGAGCAGGACACCACTCCGGGCTGCAGCAGCTCCAGGCCGTCGAAGTAGCGCGCGATGGCGGCCGGGGTCCGCTGGGTGAGCTTCGGCGTGCCGTGCTCGTTCCAGAACGCCACCGCCGCGTCGACGTCCGGCATGTCGGGGTGCGTGACCGTGTGGGACAGGACGAGGTGGCTGCCGGGGGCGAGCGCGTCCAGGAGCCGGCGCACGATCGCGTACGACTCCGCGTCGTCCTCGACGAAGATGACGACCCCGAGCAGCATCAGCGCGACCGGCTGCGAGAAGTCGAGCGTCTTCGCCGCGGCGGCCAGGATCGTGTCGACGTCCCGCAGATCGGCGTCCAGGTAGTCGGTGCGGCCCTCGGGCGTCCCGACCAGCAGGGCGCGGGCGTGCGCGAGGACGAGCGGGTCGTTGTCCACGTACACGACACGCGCGTCGGGGGCGACGCGCTGGGCGACCTCGTGCGTGTTGTCGGCGCTCGGCAGCCCCGTGCCGATGTCCAGGAACTGCCGGATGCCCTCCTGCTCCGCCAGGTACCGCACCGCCCGCCCCAGGAACAGCCGGTCCGCCTTCGCGTACTCCCCGATCCCGGGATGCAGCTCCCGGATCCGGTCGCCGGCCTCCCGGTCGACCGGGTAGTTGTCCTTGCCACCGGTCCAGTAGTTCCAGATCCGGGCGGTGTGCGGCCGGGAGGTGTCGATGCGCGGTTCGATGTCGGTCACCGTCCCAACGTATCGCAGCGGACATCAACTCCCTTATGGGGATGTCCCTTTGACCTGCTCACCGGAGGGACGCAGACGTTCGGCCAGGAAGGCCAGGATCTCGTCACGGGCCCGGACGGTGGGGTGGCCGGCCTCGTCGACGAGATGGGCGGTGACGACGCTGTGCGGCGTACCGACCAGCTCGGCGAAGAACGGCGGCGGCTCGGGATTCGCCGCGCTGTCCGGGAGGACACGGCCGTCGAAGGCATCGCCGAGCAGCGCGCGGTACGCGGCGAAGCGGCGACCCGTGCACCAGCGGTCGCCCTCGAAGCGGTAGGAGAGGACGGTCAGTCCGTCGCGGGCCACCCGTTCCCGGATCGCGCGCGCGTCCGCCGCGTCGAGTTCGAGCCCGCCGGGGTCGTCGAGGGGCAGGGAGGGGTGGTTGACCACGGGCGCGATCACGGCCGGCTCAAGGGCCATGGTGAGGGCGAAGTTGCCGGTGAAGCACAGTCCGATCGCACCGACGCCCGGACCGCCGCACTCGGCGTGTGCCCGGCGCGCCAGACCGCGCAGCCACGCCGCGACCGGGCTCGTACCGCCCCCGGCGAACGCCCGGAACTCCGCGCTGACGCACGCCCGCCGGACCACTTCCCCGCCGCCCTCGACCGTCGGGAAGGCGCCGTCGGTCCCGAACAGGGAGGGCACGTGGACGGTGAAGCCCGCGTCCCGCACCCAACGCGCGAGGCGCAGCACGTCGGGACTGATGCCGGGCATCTCGGGCAGGACGACGACGGCGGGCCCGGAACCGGCCGTGTGGACCGTCTTCACCACACCGTCCACGTCGATGAGCCGGTGGGTGAAGTCGTCGATCGGATCGTCGGCGGAAGAAGTCATGGACTCAGCGTCGCCCGCCGGACGGGAGTCGGGTGAGAGGCGACATCGCCAGGTACACGGGTAATCTCGCCATCATGAGCGCACTGCGGATCGGGGTCCTGGCGTATCCGGGCTGCTTCGGATCCGAAGTCTTCGGCGTGCCGGACCTGTTGACGATGGCCGCGCACGTCGCGGGGCCGGACGGGCCCGGTTATCAGGTGGCGATCGTCTCGCCGCGCCGCCAGGTCACCGCCTCCGGCGGCGCGCGGCTGGACGTCGGCCCGCTGCGTGAGGTCGACGTCCTCGTCGTCCCGGGCTTCGAACTGCTGCCGGACGCGGACCTCGACGCACGCCTCGGTGCCCTCGCCCCCGAGATCGCGGCGATCCGCGCGCACTTCGCCGCCGGCACCGCCGTCGTCTCGCTCTGCGTCGGTGCCTTTCTGCTCGGCGACGCCGGACTGCTCGACGGGCGCCGCGCCACGACGTCCTGGCTCCACGCGGACGCCCTGGCCGGCCGCCGCCCCGCCGCCGACGTGCGACCCGAGGAACTCGTGGTCACGGACTCGGGCGTGACGACGACGGCCGCCTTCAGCGCCATGTACGACTTCGCGCTGGACCTGATCCGCCGGCACGGCGGGCCGCGCGTGGCCCGTACGACCGCCCGGCTCGCCCTCGTCGACGACGCGCGCACCTCCCAGACCCCTTACGTCGACGCCCGGCTGCTCCCACAGCCCGGCCGCGCGTTCTCCGAGCGGGTGATGCGCCACCTCGACCAGCACCTCGCCGCCCGCTACGACCTCGCCTCTCTCGCCGCCGCCTTCGGCGTCAGCACCCGGACCCTGCTGCGCCGCTTCGCCGCCGAGACCGGCCGCACCCCGCTCGCCCACCTCCAGTCCTCGCGCGTCCGCCGCGCCCGCCACCTGCTGGAGACCACCGACCGTACGGTCGCTGCCATTGCCACGTCCGTCGGCTACGGCGATCCGGGCACCTTCACGGCCCTCTTCAGCCGGCACACGGGCCACCCGCCGAGCACGTACCGCGCGGTCTTCCGCCGTCGCGGGAACGCGGACGGTGACGCGGAGGCCGGCACCGGTGCCGATGCCGATGCCGATGCCGAGGCCCGTGCCCTGCCCGATGTCCGTGCCGCTGCCGCTGGCCTCCGGCGTGCGGACTGTTCGTGAGTCCTCCGGTCCCAGCGCGCTCAGCACGCCCGCCCGCGCCGCCGCCCTGCCGAACTCCGGCATGGCAGCCGGACACAGCCACCGGCAACGGCGGAAGCGGCCCGCGTTCAGCTCTCCTGTCGCTCCAGCCGCTCCACCTCGCGGCGGGCCCGCTCGGCCAGTCGCCGCGCCCGCTCCAGGGCACGCTCCGCGGCCTTCGCCTCGGCACCGGCCTTCGCCGCGGCCGTGTCCCGGTCGAGTCGGGTCTGCCGTGCCTCCTGCAGTTCGCGCTCCAGACGGTGAACCTGCTCGGCCGCCTCTTCCGCCTTCGCCGCCGCCACCTCCTGCTCCCGTCGCACCTCGCCGAGCTCCCGCTCGTGCCGGTCGACCTCGGCGTCGGCCTCCGCCACCGCCGTACGAGCACGCTCGAGGTCGCGCAGCCGCTTCTCCTCCGCGCGGCTCGGCTTCTCCTTCGGCATCGGCTGCTTGGCCGGCGCCGCACGGGCCGGCTTCTGCTTCGACGTCGGCTGCTTGGCCGGCGTCGCCGCGCGGGTGGGCTTCGTCTCCGGGGCGACGGCGGCGAAGTCGACCGCGGCCTCCGGAACCTTGGCCAGCCGGCCCTTCGCCCACAGCTCGGCAACATCTGGATGGGCGAGCACGCCCTGAAGGGTCTGCTCGATCTCACTCAGCACCGTGTCGCTCACCGGCTGCCCGGCCTCGCTCGCCAAGGCCGCGGCCGTACGGGCGAGCGTGGCGACGAGCTGATGCCGCTGCCTGCTCGCCGCGCGCAGCTGCTCGGCGTCGAGCGTCCGATGCGCCTCCCGCAGCGTCTCCCCCAGCGCCAGGAACTGTCCGGCTTCCTCCGGCCGCCGGCGAGCGAGCAGGTTCGCGACCCACACCGCGAGCGCGGGCCGGCGCAGCGCGGCGATCGCCTTCGCCGCCACAGGGTCCTTCGCCTTGCGGGCCTCGGCGACGTACGCGTCCCGCGCCGCGACGAAGTCGCCGGGCTTCAGGCCGTACAGCTCCTCCGCCACCTTGTCGACATCCACGTTCCCACTGTGCGCGGCACGCGCCGTACGGGTACGGCCGCGGGGCCGCCGCTCCTCCGGTTGCCGGGCGTGATCACCCGCTCGGCCCGACCCGCGCCCTTTCCGCAAGCCACTCCTGACCGGTGCACGTACGGTCGGACACGGCTTCCGCCAGGACGGGTGCGATCGTCTGGGCGCCCACCCTGACCATCGGCGTCGGCAAACCGGCGACCGTCGACATCACCGTCCTCTGGAGTGGCACCGGCCCTGAAGCGGCACCTTGGTCCCCATCCCCCGTACAGGGACGGCGTGTCGATGGTTGAGTGGGTCCATGGACAACTTGGCGATCGACGAGAACCTGGTTCGCGCTCTGGTGCGTGAGCAGCATCCGGACCTGGCGGAACTGGACGTGCGTGAGGTCGTCGGCGGCTGGGACAACCAACTCTGGCGTCTCGGAGACGAGTTGGCGGTCCGTCTGCCTCGTTCGGAGCGTGCGCCGTCCCTCCTGCGCAAGGAGCACCGGTGGCTTCCCGTCCTGGCCCCGCGCCTGCCGCTTCCGGTGCCGACCCCTGTACGGGTGGGCGAACCGTCCGCGCGCTTCCCGCGCCCCTGGAACATCGCGACCTGGGTTGCCGGAGAGCCGGCCGACCGGGCCCCGATCAGCCACGACAGCGCGGCCGACACCTTGGCGGGCTTCCTCAAGGCACTCCATGTGGAGGCGCCCGCGGACGCACCGGTCAGTCGTGATCGCGGCGTTCCGCTCAAGACGCTCTCGGACGGTTTCGAAGAGGGTCTCGCGGAAGTCGAAGTCGCCTTCGAAGGCGATGCCGCCGAGCTCCGGAAGGTCCGGGACATCTGGGACGCGGCCGTCGCCGCTCCGGATTGGGACGGCCCGCCCGTATGGCTGCACGGCGACCTTCATCCAGCGAACGTCGTCGTCTCCGACCGGACCCTTTCGGGCGTGATCGACTTCGGTGACATGTGCGCCGGCGACCCGGCGGTCGATCTCGCGGCCGCCTGGATACTGCTCCCGGCGGGCGCGGCCGTGCGGTTCTTCGACGCGTACGGGGATGTGGACGAGGCGATGATCCTTCGTGCCCGCGGGTTGGCCGCCGGGAAGTGTCTCGCCCTCATCCTCATCGGCCGGGCCGGCGACCGGGGCCTGCCGGGCGGCAAACCGACATGGGGCCCCGCGGGCCGAGCCGCGCTCGAGCGGGTCCTGGCGTCAGTCCAGTAGGCCGGCGGACCTGCCGTCCGGACCGACGTGCGTGAAGCGCGCAGCGGCCGCGGCGGCCTTCACGCCGCAGGCTCGATGCCGAGTTCGGCGAGCAGGCCGCGGACACGTCGCCCGATCTCGTCGCGGATCGGGCGGACCGCCTCGACGCCCTGTCCCGCCGGGTCGTCGAGCTTCCAGTCGAGGTAGCGCTTGCCGGGGAAGTACGGGCAGGCGTCGCCGCAGCCCATGGTGATCACCACATCCGAGGCCTGCACCGCCTCGGGCGTGAGGACCTTGGGGGTCTCGGCCGCGATGTCGATACCGACCTCCTCCATCGCCCGCACCACGGCCGGATTCACACCGGCCGCGGGGTCGGAACCCGCCGAGCGGACCTGGACGCGGTCCGCTCCGAGACGGTTGAGGAAGGCGGCGGCCGTCTGGGACCGGCCGGCGTTGCGGAGAAGACCGGCGCCGCCCCGGACAGCTGCTGCGGCTCTGCCGACCGGCAGGCCGCGGCCGCGGCCCGGTAACCCGTTGTCCTCGGGGGGGACACCTGTCGACCCCACCGCCCCTGCTAGAACAGTGACCGATGGGCATCAGAGAGCGTGAACGCAAGGTGTACCGGCCGCTGCGGCGGGCCGGGCTCGAGGTCGTCCCGGACGCCGTGCCGGACGGGACGATGCCGTTCGTGCACGGATACGAGGGCGAGGACATCGCCGGCGGATTCTCCCACCCGTACGACACTCCACGGCTCGTCGAGCGACTGAACGCGGACTGGTACGACCTCGCCGTGTCCTCTGGCCTTCTCGACGACCGGCGTGAGTTCCTCGTCCAGCTTCCGCAAGGCACCAGGACACACCGGGCAGCCCTGCAGAACATGCACGACGGCATCACCACGCCACCGCCGGCGCTCTGGACCCGGGTCCGGCTGCTCGATCGGTGGGACATCATGGGGCGCGGCGCCGCCTCGGCGTTCCTCGGCGTGCACGCGGGCCACCCGGGCTTCGCCATGATGGCCCTCGACGGCAGCGTGTACCTCGTCTGCTCGACGGGCGAAGTCGGCGTCGACGTCCTCACGGTGCCGCACCCGGCCCGCTCGGCGAACGTCCTCCGGTACCTGGAGTGGACCGTCGCGTACGACAGTCCGCACCTCAACCGCGAGTACAAGGAACGGATCGCCTCCTGGCTCGCGGGCCGCACCCCATCCGGGGTCGGCCCTCCCTGCAGCTGACGCCGGGCGTCCGTCCGGGCTGGCGGCGCAGGCCGAAGACGCTGCGAAATTGCGCTGCCTTCGCGCAACAGCCCTGTCTACGGTGGCCCCGTGAAGAACGATCGACGCCTCCGGCGGCTCGTCACCGACCAGGGGACCTGGTACTGGTCGGTGCGGCAGCGGCTGCGGCCCGACTACGACGCCTGTCGCTTGGTGTTGTCCCTGTTCCCGGACGCGACGGGTCCGGGAGGGCGTTCCCGGCGGCGGCTGTCGCTGGTGTTCCGGCCGACCGCGGGCCGTGTCATCTCCAACTGCTACTTCGAGTCGGGCACGGTCGTCCGGCTGTCCGACCGGAGCCGGCTCAATCTCCACGAGCCGGGGGCGGTTCGGCGTCTGCTGGATGCCGCTGCGCCCGTCCTGGAGAGCCGGGCGGGGCAGCGGCACGTCGAAGTGGACGGCTGGACCTGCTTCGACGCGGTCGTCGACGGCGGACGCGGCCCGACATGCACACCTGCACCGCGCGCCGTACCGTCGCAGTAACACCCCCGATGGGTGCTTCTGTAGGCGGCCCCGCGTAATTCGCACGGCGCGGGGCCTGCCCAGGTCGTCGGGCCTGCACATGACGGCTTGAGGCCCGGTTCGAAACCCCTTGGACGGCACGCGGACCGGCTTGCTGGAATAGGAGACGTCAGCTGCCGGAGTCGAAGGGAGTCGCCGATGACCGAGATCAGGCTGCATCTCTCGGTGCGCGACCTGGCCGAGGCGGACCCGCCGTCCTGCGGTTGGGCCGGCTCCTCCAAGCACGTGCGCGAGCTCGTCCGTAGGACGGCTCGCTCCAGCGGTACGAGGCGATGTGCGCGCTGATGCGCAAGGAGCCGGCGTGACGGCGGAGTTCGCGGAGTTCGTCGCCGAGGCCGCATCCGACCCGGCCGTCGTCGGGCTCGTCCTCAAGGGCTCCAGGGCCCACGACGGCATGACCACCTCTCACTCCGACCACGATCTCTACGTCATCCTCGACGACGACGCGGCGAGTGAGCTGGCGGCGCTCGACGGCTACCGCTCCGCACGGCTCGACCTGGTCGTCACCACCCTCGAACGGTTCCGCAGGCCCGCCGACTGGGAGCGGTATGCCATCGCCCGCTCCCGGGTGCTGCTCGACCGCCGCGACGGTGAGGTCGCCCGTATCGTCTCCGCGATGGGGCGGCTGGGCGCCGAGGACGCCTTCCGGTCCGGCGCCGCCCTGCTGGACGCCTACGCCAACGCTCTCTACCGCTCGGTCAAGAACCACCGCGACGGCGACGCGCTCGCCGGCCACCTCGACGCGGCCGCCAGTGTCGGCTTCCTGCTCGACCTGCTGTTCGCCCTGGCCTGCCGACCGCGCCCCTACAACAAGTACCTGGCCTGGGAGCTGGACCGGTTCCCGCTGCCCGGCTGGGAGAGCTCCGCGCTGCTCGACACCGTCACCCGGATCACCGCGACCGGCGAAGTGGCGCCGCAGCAGCGGCTCTTCGCCCGGGTCGAGGCGGCCGCCCGGGCGGCCGGGCACGGGGCGGTGCTGGACGCGTGGGGCGAGGACCTGCTGCTGATGCGGCCCCGCCCGGACTCCCCCGACGACAGCCCTTGAGCGCGGCCGGTCATTCCACCGGCCAGGTGTGGACCGGCGCGTTGAGGTGCATGAAGTCGATGTACTGGCTGGTCATCCGGCGCAGGGCGGCGGGCCGGTCGAGGTGGGCGATGTCGTGGAGGTGGTGGAACATCTCCGTCTGCCACACGGCCCCGTTGCGGGCGGAGACGCAGCGCTGCTCGATGATGCCGAGCAGCGGTTCGCGCCAGCTCGTGTCCAGGCCCAGGGTCTCCAGGCCCCGGTGGGCGAGCGGGAGGAGCCGGCGCAGGACCAGTTCGGTCGCGGGCACCTGGCCGGTGCCGGGCCAGAAGAGTTCGGCGTCGATGCCGCGTCGGGCCGCCGTGTGCAGGTTGTCCTCGGCGGCCGCGAAGGACATCCGGCTCCACACCGGCCGGTCCTCGTCGACCAGGGCGCGGACGAGACCGTAGTAGAAGGCGCCGTTCGACATCACGTCGGCCACGGTCGGCCCGGCCGGCAGCACGCGGTTCTCCACGCGGAGGTGCGGGACGCCGTCGACGACCGCGTAGACGGGACGGTTCCAGCGGTAGACGGTGCCGTTGTGCAGGGTGAGCTCGGCCAGGTGGGGGATCTCGCCGCGGTCGAGGGTCTCCTCGGGGTCCTCGTCGTCGCAGAGCGGCAGCAGCGCCGGGAAGTAGCGGGTGTTCTCCTCGAAGAGGTCGAAGACGCTGGTGATCCAGCGTTCGCCGAACCACACGCGGGGCCGCACCCCCTGGATCTTGATCTCGTCGGGCCGGGTGTCCGTGGTCTGCTCGAACAGCGGGATGCGGGTCTCGCTCCACAGTTCCTTGCCGAAGAGGAAGGGCGAGTTCGCGGCGAGCGCGACCTGGACGCCGGCAATGGCCTGGGCGGCGTTCCAGTGGGCGGCGAACTCCTCGGGCGCGACCTGGAGGTGGAACTGTGTGCTCGTGCAGGCCGCTTCGGGCGTGATGGTGTCCGCGTAGGTCCGCAGCCGTTCCACCCCGTCGATCTCGATGAGCAGGTCCTCGCCGCGTGCGGCGAAGATCTGGTCGTTGAGGAGGTGGTAGCGCGGGTTCTCGGACAGCGCGGCGCGGTTGGCGTCCCCGCGCTCCAGAGTCGGGAGGGTCCCGATCATGACCAGGTGCGCGCCGATGGCGGCGGCCTTGCCCTCGGCGTGGTTCAGAGCGTTGCGGATCTCCTCCTCCCAGGTGTCGGGGCCGCCCTCGGTGAGACGGCGCGGCGGGATGTTGATCTCCAGGTTGAACCGGCCCAGCTCGCTCGACCAGGCGGGGTCGGCGACGACCTCGAGGACCTCCGTGCTGCGCATGGCGGGTCTGGCGGTCTCGTCGACGAGGTTCAGCTCGATCTCGAGGCCGACCCGCGGCCGCTCGACGTCGAAGCGCGCCTCGCGCAGCATGCGGGCGAGGACATCGAGGGAGGCGTGCGTCCTGTCGCGGAAGCGGCGACGGTCGTCACGCGTGAAGGTCAGAGCCGGGACGTCACGTCCCATCGGATCCTCCCGGGGCTCGGCGGCACGGATCCTTCCTCGTTACCTTCAGCGTGCCACCGGCTGGCTCGCCCTGCGACCAGCGGCGGCAGCCCCGGCCGCCGCCGCCCTGGCGGACTTTCCGCCGGCTTTCAGCCGACCAGCCCGGGCGGCCACGGCCTCTCCCACCCGGACGACGGCGGTCACATGATCGTCCTGATACGTCCCGGGGATTCGGCCGGCCCGTGCCCGCCGTGTTTTCCTTGGTGGGAACCCCATCGAAGAAGGCATGGCACTCATGAACCGCTCGGCCCGTACGGGAGATCTCACCGGCCTCGCCGCTCTCACCGGCGACACCGGTACCCCGCCGCTCCCGGCCGCGGAGCGCTTCGACGACATGGAGCTGCCCGAGGCGGTCCTGACGACGCTGGCCGCCCAGGGCGTCACCACCCCGTTCCCGATCCAGTCCGCCACCCTGCCCAGCGCGCTCGCGGGCCGCGACGTCCTCGGCCGCGGGCGTACGGGGTCGGGCAAGACGCTCGCCTTCGGGCTGGCGCTCCTGGCGCGTACGGCCGGCCGGCGCGCCGACGCCAAGAAGCCGCTCGCGCTGGTCCTCGTACCGACGCGCGAGCTGGCCCAGCAGGTCACCGAGGCGCTCACGCCGTACGCCGAGGCCCTGAGGCTGCGGCTCGCCACCGTCGTCGGCGGTCTGCAGTCGGGCCGGCAGGCCGGCGAGCTGCGTGCCGGGGCCGAGGTCCTCGTCGCCACCCCGGGCCGCCTCAGGGACCTCGTCGAGCGCAGGGACTGCCGCCTCGACCAGGTGGAGATCGCGGTCCTCGACGAGGCCGACCAGATGGCGGACATGGGCTTCCTGCCCCAGGTGACCGAGCTGCTCGACCAGGTGCGGCCCGGCGGGCAGCGGATGCTGTTCTCGGCCACGCTGGACGAGGACGTCGAGTCGCTGGTGCGCCGGTATCTCGAGGATCCGGTGGTCCACGCGGTCGACCTCACCGAGGAGACCGGGTCCAAGGTCGAGCACCATGTGCTCCACGTCCACGGGGCCGACAAGTTCGCCACCGCCACGGAGATCGCCTCCCGCGACGGGCGCGTGATCATGTTCCTGGACACGAAGGCCGCCGTCGACCGGTTCACCCGGCACCTCGTGGGCAGCGGGGTGCGGGCCGCCGCGCTGCACGGCGGCAAGTCCCAGCCCCAGCGGACCGACACCCTGGAGCGGTTCAGGACCGGTGCGATCAGCGTCCTGGTGGCCACGAACGTCGCGGCCCGCGGCATCCACGTCGACGACCTCGACCTCGTCGTCAACGTCGACCCGCCCGCCGACCCCAAGGACTACCTCCACCGCGGCGGCCGTACGGCACGGGCCGGGGCCTCCGGAAGCGTCGTCACCCTGGCCCTGCCCGACCAGCGCCGTGACCTGGCCCGGCTTCTCGCGGACGCGGGCGTCCGGCCCCGGATCACCAAGGTCCGCCCCGGCGAGTCCGAGCTGCGGCGCATCACCGGAGCCAGGACGCCCTCCAGCACCCCCGAGACCGGCAAGCCCGCCTCCGCGGGCGGCGACCGGCGCGGCGCGGCCTTCCGCGGCATGGGCACCGTCCCGGGGAAGCCCGGCCGCGCGAAGAACGAGTCCCGCAGGTCCGCCGAGGCACGGCGCACGGCCGAGGCCCGCAAGGCCGCCCGCGTGCGACGCGGCTCCTAGGCGCGGCGCGGCTCACAGGCGACGCAGCCCCAGGCCATCCAACGGCGGTCGTGGGGCTGCCCGGTGACGGCGCCTCAGGCATCAGCCGGGGATGTGTTCGCCGTCCACCCGTACCCGCAACCGTCCCTTCGTCTCCAGCCGCGCCAGCCGTCGCTGCTCCTTCGCCGCCCATCGCCGTACCCGGTCCGGCTCCAGCACGCCGCCGTGACCTGCGTGCAGCCGTTCGGGGCCGAGGTCGAGCATGCGCCGGAGACTGGCGAGGTTGGCGAGCGGATCGTCGTGGAAGGGAGGGTTCCACGGCCGGCGGGGCAGGAGTCCGAGGAGCGGTGTCGCGATCAGGTCCCCGGCGACGAGGTCGCCCGCCTCGGTGAGGACCGACATCGACCCGGCGGTGTGGCCCGGGGTGGGGACGATGCGGGCGTCGATGCCGTAGTCGGCCAGCGGCGTCTCCCCGCGGACGAGGAGCTTCGGGGTGAACGGCTCGGCCCGGACGTGGAAGGGTGGAAGCGTGGCCAGCAGCCTGCCCAGCCTTCCGGTGGGCAGGTAGGGCTCGCGCACCCGGCCGCTGGTGTACTGCCGGAGGTCGCCCACGTGCGCGGCGATCGGTGCCCCGGTGAGACGGCTCAGTTCGGCGGCTCCGCCGAAGTGGTCGATGTGGCCGTGGGTGACGACGATCAGGGAGACGTCGTCCGGGTCCACCCCCTGCTCGGCCACGCGTTCGTAGACCTTGCGGCCGCTGCCGGGGACTCCGGCGTCGACGACGACCGGCCGGCGGCCGAGGAGCAGATAGGCGTTGACGTTCCGCTTCCCGAGGACCGGGAGGGGGATGACCTTCGTGCCGGGCACGGAATACTCCGTTCAGAGTGATCAGGTTCGGATGGCTCGACGCTATGAGCACCGATTGAGCCGATCCATGCCTGTGATGCGCGCTTTCATTGCCGTTCGTCTCACGCCAGGCCGAGGCGTGGACTACGCTGCCGGCATGGACGCGCTCGCGGATGTCCTCGCCGCAGCCAAGGTCGGCGGCAGTGTGCTCGCCCGGGTCGACGTGGCGGCACCCTGGGGCATCGAGTTCCCGAAGCTGCCGATCGCGGTCTTCCACACCGTCGTCAGCGGCTCCTGCTGGCTGCGCCGCCCGGGGACCGAGCCGATCCGACTCGTCACCGGCGACCTGGTCCTGCTGCCCGTCGGCGCCGGCCACGTGATGTCCGACGCCCCGAGCGGCCCGGCGACCGCCTACGACGACCTCGTGGCCGCGCGGCCCGGACACCGGGGGTCGGAGATCCACGTTCCGGGACCCGGGCCCCGCACCCGGATCATCTGCGGCGGCTACCGCTTCGACGGACGCGTCTCCCGTCCGCTGCTCACCCTCCCGCCGGTGCTGGTGCTGCCCACCGCCGACGGCGGGACACCCGAGCGGAGCGAGCTCGCCGACATCCTGCGCATGCTCACGGCCGAACTCGCCGAACCCCGGCCCGGTTCCCAGACGGTCATCGACCGGCTGACCGACGTGCTGTTCGTCCACATCCTGCGCCGGTGGACCGCGGACCGGGACGAGCACGGCGCCTCCTGGATCCTGGGCCTGCGCGACCCGGAGACCGCCGCCGCCATCTCGCTCCTGCACGAGGACCCGGCCCGGCCCTGGACCGTCGAGGAACTGGCACACCGGGTCGGCGTCTCGCGCGCCACGCTCTCCCGCCGCTTCACGGAGCTCGTCGGCGAGCCACCCCTGGCGTACCTCACCCGCTGGCGCCTGGAACTGGCGGGCCGGCGACTCCGTGACAGCTCCGACGCGCTGCCGGCCGTGGCCAGAAGCGTCGGCTACACCTCGGTGTCGGCGTTCTCCCGGGCCTTCACACGTCAGTGGGGAACACCGCCGAGCCACCACCGCAGCGCCCGTCACCCGCCCTGAGCCCCAACGTCCGCCGCCCCGCGTTGCCGTGGCTCCCACGTGGGTGGACACGGTGCGGTTCCCTCCGGCTTCCGCTCGCCGTTCGCACAGCGACACGTAGACAGTCGCCATCCGCAACGCGTGGTACGGCAGGTGACGCCACGTCGCTGACCCGGCACGCCCGCCCCGGCGTCACCGCCCTTGGTGGTGACGCCGGGGCGTCGCGGTGCGGCCTGGGCCTCGGGACTTCCTCGTCGCCGACGGCTACTTGCGGTGGTCGTGGTGCTTGAGGGAGTCCATGATGCCCGCGGCGCGTTGCCGGGCGTTGTGCGCGGCCTCTCGTACCTTTGCCTTCGCCTGGTCGGTCCGGCCCTCGGACTGGAGCCGCTCGTTGCCGGTGAGCTTGCCGACGGCTTCCTTCATCCTGCCCTTGACCTTGCCCATGGCGGCGTTGTGGCCCATGGCGCCGGCCCCCTTCGTCGCTGGATCGGGTACGGCGTCCACACTAGGAGCGCTCGGGTGATTCCGCCTGTCGGTCCCGTGCCCTTGTGACGCCTGCCTTCCGGATCAGGCCGTGGGGCGGCGGGCGCGGAGCAGGCGGACGCCCTTCACGACGTGGACGCCGGTCACCAGCGCGAAGCCGGCGAGGCCGAGCCAGGACCAGGACTCCGCCACCACGCTGCTCAGCAGCAGGCCGCCGAGGAGCAGCAGGGTTAGCGGCTCAGGCCTCGGTGGCCATGGCCGGGAGCGGCCGCCAGCTGACGGGGACGTCGCGCATGACCAGGGCGCAGTCCAGGGTCGCGCTGCCCGGCGGGAAGCAGTCCGGGTCGTCGAAGAAGGACGACGTGGCGGAGCGGACCCGGCCGGCTGCCACGTGCCAGGCGTCGGTTCGCAGTTCCATGCCGTCCAGGTGGCGGCCGGAGCCGGTGGCCGAGTAGCCCTTCGCCCCGCGCTGGAAGAATCGGGAGGCCTCGGCGAGATCGGCGAAGAGCTCGCTGTCCCGCAGTTCGTCGGCAGGCTCGACGGTGACGTCCACGCGGGTGTCGCCGTCCCATGTCCTCAGCGCGACACGCATCCGGTCGGGCGTCTCGTGCACGTCGAAGTCGGCGCGGCCGTGTTCGCCGGGGAAGAGGCGGCCGCCGGCCCAGGCGTTGAGCCGTGAGGCGGTGTCGCGCCGTGGGATGTAGACGCCGGTCTCGACGCCGTCCGGTCCGTCCCACTCGACGGCGATCCGATGTGCCGCGTTCTCGCTGCGCAGTCCGAACGCCTTGGGCGCCCAGGCGGGCCGGACGCTTCCCAGGCGCAGCAGGCAGATGCCCGCGACCGCGTGGCCGTTCACGAGTTGCGGGCGCAGCGGCCCGGGGAGCAGGCGTGCCGCGGCGTCCGGGGCGACCCGGTAGTTCACCAGCAGCCGTCGTTCGACGACGCTGGACAGGCGCGGGTGTCTCATGATTCCTCGCTCTGCGCCGCGGGGCGCCATCTGGTGTGGCGGAGCACTATCTGCTCGGGACACACGGCGCTGAGGAACCGCCCGATGCTGGTGGCCAGGCGGTCCTCGGCCAGCGTGTAGAGAATCCGGTTGCCCTCCCGTCGCTCGGTGACCAGTCCGGCGCTCTTGAGCACGCCGAGATGCCGTGAGATGGAGGGCGCGCTGATCGCGAACCGCGCCGCGATCTCGCCGGCCGCGAGCTCGCCGCCTCTGAGGTACTCCAGGATCTGGCGCCTCGTCGGATCGGCGAGGGCGCGGAAGGCCCCGGCCTCGTCCTGAGCTTCTGTCATGCTCACTATTTAGCACGTCAGCTAAATACCTAACAAGCAAGTAGGCTCTGCCCGCTGGAGTCGCTGGGTGCACTGATCGCCGCAGTCGTCTCCGCGCGCCGCTCAGCGAAAGGTCCTCGTGAACCGACACGCCCATGCCTGTTGTGACCGTCAGCGCACTCCGGCCCTGGACGGGTCCAGCCGGTGAGCTGGTGGGGGTGGCTGCTCGTCGCGTGGCTGGTCGCCCAGCCCGTCCTCGCACTGCTCTGGCACCTGTTCATGCGCACCCGCAAGCAGCAGGATCCCCCGTGAAGATGGTGGGTGTCGAATATCGGATGTTGGATGTCGGATGTCGGATGTCGGATGTCGGATGTCGGATGTCGGATGTCGGCGAAGCCTGATCGTGGCTACAGTGACAGAGTGCTCAACTCTCGCAAGGTACACAAAGAGGACGCCTGGGACGGCGTCGTCGTCGACAAGGTCCGCAGACTCACCGACGGCTCCAACCTCTACCACTACGTCGAGGTCCGCCTGCAGGACGGCACCACCAAGAAGGCCCGGATCGAGAAGGCACTGTGGGAGTCGCTGACCACGGGCGACCGCCTCGTCAAGGAAGCCGGTGCCACGGCCCCGACCAGGGCACCTGCCTGAGGGACGCCACCCGGTGACGGGTCCCGAGCCGGCCCGCTCAGGTGTCGAGCGTGTGCCCGGTCGTCGCGTCCACGTGGTCCGGGACCTCATCGTGGCGATCGCCCACCGTCAGCGTCCCGGTGGGTTCGAACATGAGGATCGCGGCGCCGGACGGCGCGTACGGCTTGTGTTCCGTGCCCCGGGGAACGGTGAAGACCGCCCCTTGGTGGAGCAGCACCGTGCGCTCTCCGTGGGGCTCGCGCAAGGAGATGTGCAGCTCTCCGTCGAGGACCAGGAAGAACTCGTCGGTGTCGTCGTGGACGTGCCAGACGTGTTCGCCCTCGACCTTGGCGATGCGGACGTCATAGTCGTTGACGCGCGTGACGATGCGGGGGCTCCACAGGGCATCGAAGGAGGCCAGAGCCCTGTTCAGGGAGATGGGGTCGTTGCTCATGGGCTCATCCTGAGCCGTTTCGCACCGCTGACGTGAGTGCTACGAATCGCACATGGCGAAAGAATCCTCGCAGACACCGCCCGCGGCGGGCGCACACCGGGTCGTCGTGATCGTCGACGAGAACTCCAACCCCTTCGAGCTCGGCTGTGCGACCGAGGTCTTCGGTCTGCGCAGACCCGAGCTCGGCCGTGACCTCTACGACTTCAGGCTCTGCTCCCCCGAGCCCCGCACCCTGATGCGGGACGGGTTCTTCACGCTCACGGAGGTCGCCGGACTGGAAGCCGCCGACACGGCCGACACCTTGATCGTCCCCAACCGTCCCGACGTCGAGGTGCCCCGCCGGCCCGCCGTGCTCGACGCCGTACGGCGGGCACACGCGCGCGGCGCACGCCTGGTGGGCTTCTGCAGCGGCGCCTTCACGCTGGCCGAGGCCGGAGTCCTGGACGGGCGCAGGGCCACCGCGCACTGGCAGTGGGCGGATTCCTTCCGGGCCCGGTTCCCTTCCGTCCGCCTCGAACCGGACGTGCTGTTCGTGGACGACGGTGACATCCTCACCGCCGCGGGGAGTGCGGCCGCGCTCGATCTCGGGCTGCACGTGGTCCGTCGCGACCACGGCGCGGAGGTCGCCAACGCGGTGAGCCGGCGACTGGTCTTCGCGGCGCACAGGGACGGCGGTCAGCGGCAGTTCGTGGAGCGCCCCATACCCGACCTGCCTGACGAGTCCCTGGCGCCCGTCCTGGCCTGGGCCCAGGAACGGTTGGACTCGCCGCTCACGGTCGCTCGCCTCGCGGCCCGCGCGGCGGTCAGTCCCGCGACGCTGCACCGCCGCTTCCGGGCTCAACTGGGAACGACGCCGCTGGCGTGGCTCACGGGGGAACGGCTGGCCCTGGCATGCCGGTTGATCGAGCGAGGCGAGTCCCGGCTGGAGATGGTCGCGCGGCGCAGCGGACTCGGCACCACTGCCAATCTGCGCACGCTGATGCTCCGCGAGACGGGCGTCACTCCATCGGCGTACAGACGTAGGTTCGGGCCGGAGGCGAAGTGACGGCGCCGGGGCCCGCCGGTCACCGGCGGCGGCGGACGTGGGGGCGTCGGACGAGGGGCGGTCAGTACAGGGCGTCGCCCATGGGGGAATCGCCACCCGTGACGTACGCGCGGATCGATGCCAGGTACTCCTCGCGGCTGACGCGGCCGTCGCGGTCGCTGTCCAGTGCCTCGAAAGCGGCGTCGGCGTTGCCGGCCCGATTGCCCAGTGCCTGGCGGAGCGTCGTGAACTGCGACCTGTCCAGGGCGCCGTCCTGGTCGGCGTCGAAGAGGTCGAACAGAGCGCCGAGAGCGTACTGGCAGATGTTGTCGAACTTCTCGGCGTCCACCCAGGCGACGTACTCCTCGTAGGTCATCACGCCGTCGCCGTTGGCGTCCATCGCGGCCCATGCGCGTTCGCCCGTGGCGCGTGCGGCGATGACGAGGGGGTCGTGGTCGTCGCGCCCGGCCGCCTGCTGGGCCCGTTCGATCCGGACGAAGTAGTCGTGCCGGGAGGCGACCCCGTCCCCGTCCGTGTCCAGCATCGCGTAGATGCGGGCCTTCGGGGTCACGAGGTCGGCCGGGGCCAGGGGCGGTTCGGTGCGAGGGAGCGCCATTCGGGTCTTCCTTCGGGTGGGGGTCGCGTACCGGTCGTCCGGGCTTCGCGACCGTCCGGTACGGCGGCCTTCCAGCCGCCACGGCCATGATCGACGGGCGAGCCCTTCGCGTCCGGACGACCCGCCAGGAGCAGGCGGAGGAGAGTCCCTGAGGGCGATGCGACGCCGGCTCCGGACGGCGTCCGGTACGAAAAGCCGCCGCTGCCGCCCCGAGCGGGCGCGCCGCCGGTCCGCGCACCTGCTCACCGGGCAAGGCCCGCGCCATCGGGGACGACCCTGACGGTCCCCCAGGTCCTCCCCGACGCGACGTCCGGGTTGCACGTCAATTCACCGTCCTCCGGTTCACCCTGTCAGGTGGCGCGGGTTCGCCAGGCGGCAGTGGCATCCGGTCAGCGCGGGCGGTGCGCGAGGGGGTGGAGTGGCCCGGGTGCGGAACGGGGCGCTCCGGGAGGCACGGGAGCGACCGACAGCGCTGAGGCCCAGGGTGCCGGCGCGCGCAAACCTCCCGGGCCGGGGTGGCCGGGACCTCTTCGCCGCGACTGTACGGGACCCGCCGGCGGGCGGTGAGCTACGGAGCGTTCCTCGCCCCGCCGTCCCGTCCCGCCCGCGCCGCGGGCGTCACGGGCCGCAGGGCGGCAGCGCACCGTCGACAGACCGGAGACGTCAGCATGAGCACACCTCCCTCCGCCCCGCTGCGGGTGGCCCTCGTCAACGGAAGCTTCGAGCAACCGGCCGTCACCGACATGGCGTTCCTTCCGGACGCCTCCCAGACGCAGGCCCCGCGGCACGTCCCGGGCTGGCTGACCACCGCCACGGATCACATGATCGAGTTATGGCACTCAGGGTTCAACGGCGTGCCGTCGGCGGAGGGCGAGCAGTTCGCCGAGCTCAACGCCAACCAGGTCTCCACGCTCTACCAGGACCTGCCGACCACGCCCGGCACCAAGCTGTACTGGCGGCTCTACCACCGCGGCCGGCAGGGCCAGGACACCATGGCCCTGGACATCGGCGCCCCCGGCGGCGTGGTCGAGCAGCGCAGCTTCACCGACGGCAACACGGCATGGGGGTACTACACCGGCACCTACACCGTCCCGGCCGGCCAGACCACCACCCGCTTCGCCTTCCGCTCCGTCTCGGCCGCGGGCGGCAACCAGGGGATCGGCAACTTCCTCGACGGGATCTTCTTCGGCACCGCACCGCACGTGGTGCTCACCAAGACCGCCGTCCCGGCCGGCCCGCTGGACGTCGGTGACGTGGTCACGTACCGGATCACCGCGACGAACGAGGGCGGCGGCGCCGCCGAGCGGCTCACCCTGACCGACGTACTGCCGGCCGGCACCACGTACGTGCCCGGCTCCCTGCGCGTGATCGACGGTCCGAACACCGGTGTGAAGACCGACCGGGCCGGAGACGACCAGGCGCACTACGACGCCGACGCCCGCGCGGTCCTCTTCCGGCTCGGCACCGACGCCTCCGCCACGCAGGGCGGAAGCCTGGCCAACACCGCGTCCCTGCCCGGCGGCACGACCGTCGAGTACCGGGTCGTGCTCGGTGTGGAGACGGCCGGGACGCGCGTCACCAACACGGCGACCGCCGCGTACGAGAACCGGCTCGGCCCCACCCCCGAGCCGCTCACGGCCACGTCCGACGAGGCCGTCACCGAGGTCCGCCCGGCGGCGGACCTGGACGTCGTGAAGGCGGCCGACGCCACCACCGTGACCGTCGGACAGACGGTGAGCTACCGCGTGACCGTCCACAACGCCGGCCCCAGTCCGGCGACCGGAGTGACCGTCGCCGACCGGCTCCCGACCGGCCTCGTGTTCCTCTCCGCCGACGCCTCCCGGGGCGCCTACGACCCCGGTACCGGACAGTGGACGGTCGGCGAACTCGCCGACGGCGCCCGAGCGACGCTCACCGTACGAGCGAAAGCGACCAGGACCGGGCGGATCACGAACACGGCCTCGGTCACCGCCGTCGAGAAGGACCCCGACCCGTCCGACAACACCGACTCGGTCGTCATCTGCGTCGAACCGGTCCCGCCCTGCTGCGACCCCTGCCCGCCGCGCGCCTAGGCCAGGTCGTCACAACGCGAGGACCGTCCCGGTCCGGAACCTCCCCACGATCCCGTTCAGGCCTTCGGGCCTTTCGGGCCTCGCGGACCTGCGGAGGCCACGGACCGGGACTCCTCGCGAAGTGACCGGCCGGCGGTCCCGTCACGCCCGGCCGGGGCGGCGGAGCGCTACGACATGGTCGCGCTCTGCCGTCGGTGGCCGTCGGATCCGCGCGTCGCGCTCCTACAGGATCATCGCGCGTCCTTCTGCGAGAGTGGTCACCGGTGTAACTCTCCATCCGCAGGGCAGGAGGCGCCAGGTGACACAGTTCAGCGGACCGGCCGCCCGGTACGCCGACCTGGCGAGGCGGCTGCGTCATGATCCCTTCGTCGTGCAGACGCTGCGGTCCACGGCGGCGGCGACCCTGTCGTACCTCGTCGCGCTCTGGCTCAGCAGTGAGCCGGCGCCGCTGACGGCGCCGCTGACCGCGCTGCTCGTCGTGCAGGTGACGCTCTATTCGACGCTCACCACGAGTCTGCGCCGGGTCAACTCCGTCGTCGTCGGCGTCCTCATCGCCATCGCGTTCAGTGCGATCGTCGGGCTGTCCTGGTGGAGTCTCGCCCTGGTCATCCTGGCCTCACTGGTCGTCGGGCGGTTCGTGAAGGTGGAGGAGTTCATCCCCGAGGTCGCCATCAGCGCGATGCTCGTGCTCGGCGTCACCCAGGTCGCCCACACCGCCTGGGACCGTGTCCTGGAGACCCTGATCGGCGCCGTCGTCGGACTGCTCTTCAACCTGCTGCTGGCGCCACCCGTCTGGGTGGACACGGCGGGCGACTCGATCGAGGACCTCGCCCGCCGGATGCGCAGGCTGCTGCTCGACGTGGCGGAGGAGTTCGCCGGGGCGCCCCCGGTGGAGCGGGCGGCGGCCCGGCTGCACGAGGCGCGGCGGCTCGACAACGACGTGGCCGACGTGGACGCCGCGCTGCGCACGGCCGAGGACAGCCTGCGGTTCAATCCGCGGGTCAAGGAGGGCCTGCTGCACCGCATCGTGCTCCGCACCGGCCTCGACACCCTGGAGATCTGCGCCGTCGTCCTGCGGGTGCTGGCCCGCAGCGTCACCGATCTGGCGAAGGTGCGCGCCGGCGAGGACCTGCTGCCCCGTCCGACCGCCCTCGCGCTGCAGGAGACGGCCCAGCACACCGCAGACGCCTTCGTCAGCTACGCCGTCCTCGTCACGGCCCCGGACAGCGAGGCCGCCGAGGCGGCCGAGACCCGGCTGGCCGGCGAGCTGCGCGCCGCCCGGGCCCGCCGGGCGCACTCCGCCGAGCTGCTGCTGGCCGGCGCCCTGCAGGAGCCCGGCCACTGGCAGCTCTACGGCGCCCTGCTCGCCGACTTCGACCGCGTCCTCGACGAACTGGACCCCGAACACCGGGGCCTGCGCCTCATGGAGGAACTCGACCGCCACGCGCGCGAGCGGCAGGAGCGGCGAGAGCGGCGCCTCCGGCTGACCCCGAGGCCCGGCCGGGCTCGCGCGGAGCGCTGACCGGGCCCGTACCGCGTCAGCCCTGGCACACGCCGCGCGTGTAGTCGTACGTCGCGGTGGCCTGCGAGTACGTCCACTGCCGCGCGAGCAGCCCGTCCGCCAGGTCGCGCGCGGCGGCGGGGCTTTCGATCACGTAGCCGAAGTCCTGGAGCCAGGAGGGGTACAGGTTCTTCGAGCCGATGTAGAAGGCCGAGTCGTCGACCGAGACCAGCTTGTGGTGCTGGGCGTACGGCTTGCCGTCCGCCCAGGCCGGCCGGTCGGAGGCGCGGAAGGTGGCCAGCTGCAGGTTCTGGCACATCGCGGCCCTTGCCTTCGGCGCGTCACCGGTGAGGGCCTGGAGGCGGCCGCGCAGGGCGTCGCTCACCTCGGACAGCGACTTGATCTGCGAGTAGCCGCCGCTGCCGATGGTGCCGCGGTTGGCCGGGTCACTGACGACGATGCGCACCTTCACGCCGGCGGCGAGTTTCGCGGCAAGGGTGTCGTAGAGGCGGATGTCGTAGCGGGGCAGCGGCGGGCAGGTCGCGTTCATGTCCTGCTGGGAGATCTCGACGTGCCGGGTCGCGCTCGCGACCAGGGCCCGCAAGGCGCTCTCCTCCGGGTTGACGGTGTCGTAGTCGCGGTCGGCGTTGGTGTAGTCGTGGACGCCGAATCCGCAGGTGGTGTCGGAGGCCGTCGGCAGGACGGGCCGGAACGACGAGGACGGGTCGCTCTGCCGGATCCCGACGCCGAGGCCGCCCACCGCGAGGGCGGGGACGTCGCCTTCGCCGGCGGGGGCGGCGGGCCGGGGCAGGGTGGGCAGGCAGCCCGCGCCGTTGGAGGAGGCGAACCAGACGGTCGTCCAGTTGCTCTTGTTGCGGCAGGTCCAGTCCCACAGCGTGTCGAGGTAGCGGCCGGCGGAGCCCGCCGCCGGGCCGGACAGGGCGAGGTCGACGTCGTTCACCGGGTGGGTGGTGTCGAGGTAGTCGTCCTTCCAGCTGTTGATGCCGCCGGTGATCACCGAACTCCCGTCCACCACCACCAGCTTGGAGTGGTTCCAGGAGAAGCCGGTCTTCGACGTCGTCATCGAGGCCACGTTGAGGGTGACGCTCGCGGCCGCCGGGCCGAGCTTGGTCACCAGCTCGTCGCGGTAGGAGGACGGGATCACGTTGGCGTGGTAGACCGGGGCGGCGCCGACCAGGACGCGGACCTGCAGCCGGTTGCCCTTCTGCGTCGCCTCCTTCAGGCCGGCCACGATCGCGTCCTGGAAGGCGCCGTTGGGGAACGGAGCCAGCGTGGATATGTCCACGGTGTGCCGGGCTCCGGCGATGTCCTCGCGCACCTTCTCCAGGAGGCGTCGGGAGCCGGGGCGGTCGGTGCAGCCGGGGTCGCCCCAGCAGCCGGGGGTCTGGAGCAGCCAGTCGGAGGCGCCGGGGACGGAGGCGCCCAGCCGGTTGCCCTCCGTGCGCTCCCACACGGAGCCCTCCAGGCCCGGCGAGACCTGACGCAGGGACTGCTCCACCACGTCGAGGTGCGGGGTGGGAGCGTCGGCGAACGCCGGGGCAGCGGACAGCAGGAGGGTGGAGAGGGCGAGCGGAAGGGCCGTCGTGCGAATGGTGCGGGCCAATGTGGTTCCTTGCCTGGGGGGTGGCTCGGGCCGATCGCACCGTGAGCGGGCGTCGACCTTGATCAACTCCCGTAAGTTACCAGCGCGTATTCCCCAATTCACCCCAGCCCCGGCTGCTTTCGGCCGTTATCGCGCCACGCCGTCCGCTCTCATTGGTGCCCGTGCTCCAGCAGGGCGCAGACGAACTTCTCCTCGGTCGCCCGCAGCCGGGCGAGCAGGGCCGGGTCGAGCGTGAGCTGGCTGCTCACGGACACCGTGACGGCGCGCCGGCCGTCCGGGGTGGCGGCGGCGAACTGGGTGTAGCCGGGGGTGTTGCCGGTGTGGCCGAGGACGACGCCGCATCGGGTGGTGTAGCGGAACAAGGCGAGCCCGGCCGCGTTCTCGCCGGGACCGGCGGGTTCGGAAGCACCGCCGGGCAGGAAGTCCCGCTGGGCGTGGCGGGTGGCCGGGGTCAGCAGCCAGGCCCCGGCATAGCCGCCGATGAAGGTGGAGAGGTCGGCCGGGGTGGAGACGATGCCGCCCGAGGCCCAGGCGCCGGACGCGCTGATCGCCTCGCTGATGTCCTCCGGCGGCTCGCCAGGGGTCGTGTCGTAGCCGTGCAGGAACGGGCGGGGCAGTCGGTAGCCCTGCGGCAGGCTGGTCTCGTGCAGTCCGAGCGGCCGGTACACCAGGTCGCGCAGCAGGGCCTCGTACGGGCGCCCCGTGGCCTGTTCGGCCATCAGCGCGACCGCGATGTTGTCCGAGTTCGAGTAGGCGTAGCGACTGCCGGGCGGGAAGGCGAGGTCCTGGTCGGCCACGAAGTCCAGCAGCCGGCGGGAGTCGAAGTGGTGCCTGGGGTCGGCGCGGACGATGTCCTGGAACGCCTTGCTCCGGCTGAAGTCGGGGAGGCCGCTGGTGTGCTGGAGGAGCTGGCGCAGCGTCACCGCGTGCCAGGCGGCGGGCAGGTGCGGCAGCCGTTCGCCGATCGTGTCGTCGAGGGCGAGGGCACGCCGGTCCACCAGGCCGAGAGCCACCGCCCCGCTGAACGCCTTGGCCGCGCTCGCGATGCGCATGTGGTCCTCGGCCCGGGGCGGGCGTCCGGTGCCCAGCTCGGCCGTGCCGGCCCGGTAGACCCGCCGTACGCCGTCCCTGGTGAGCACGGCGATCGCGCCGGGCGGCCCGCCCGGCGCGGCCACCAGGCCGGCCAGGGCCCGCTGGAGTCCCTCGTCATGAGGCCCGTGGCCGGCGGGCGGGGGCCCGTCGGCGGAGACGGGCGCCGCCAGGCCGGTCAGCACGGCGCCGGCCGCGAGGGCCGCGGCGACCGCCCTCCTGACGGCGCACCGACCGGTACGGGCTGCGGGGAGGGAAGCGGGCATGTGTGGCCTCCTCAGGCGCGGCGATGGCGCCCGCGGGCGCGACAGGGGTCCGACGCACCCAGCATCGGCCCGCTCCCCGGTCGCCGCTGCTCCACCGCATCCGCCCCTACTCCATCTGGCCCTGGGGCGTGCTGCGGCCGCGCGTCACGGCGGCGGCCCGCGAGGGCGCCGCGCCCCTTCAACTTGCTCTCTCCGGACGGAACATGAGCGATTCGGACCGCCTGCTACGGTGGCCTGATGTCATCGATCAAGAAGTTCCAGGTCACCTTCGACTGCGCGGAAACCGTGCGCCTCGCCCTCTTCTGGTGCGAGGTGCTGGGGTACGTCGTACCGCCGGCACCCGAGGGTTATTCCTCTTGGGACGATTACGCTCGCTCGGTGCCGGCCAAGGAACAGCCGCAGTATTTCGCGTGCACCGATCCCACTGGCGAGGGGCCGCGGCTGCTTTTCCAGCGCGTTCCCGAAGGAAAGGCCGTCAAGAACCGGGTGCATCTCGATGTGCGGGTCGGCACCGGGCTCGTGGGCGACGAGCGCCTGGCCGCCCTCGAGGCCGAATGCGCGCGGCTGAGCGCGCTCGGCGCGGTGCACCTGAAAACGCTGTACGCCGACGAGGAGAACGAGTCCTGCATCAACATGCAGGACATCGAGGGGAACGAGTTCTGCCTCGACTGAGTCCGGTCTCACCACTCCCCCGCGAGGCCCGGTCGCAGCACCGGGCCTCACGGGCTCCGTTGAGGTGACAGAGGCTTCGACCGGAAGGGATGAAACGGGGCATATTATCCCGCGCCGCCTATGGTCCGAGCATGCACACGGCGCACTCTCCTGTCAGCACGCCCCAGCCCCCGTACGTTCCGGCCGACGCTCCCACGCCCCCGCCCACCGCCCGGCCGAGCCGCCTCGCGGCCGCGGGCGCGGCCCTGGTGCCGGCCGCCGCCATGCTCGGCGTCGGCCTGTGGGGGCTCGACCGCGGCACCATGTGGCGCGACGAGTCCGCGACGTTCCAGATCGCCCGGCGCTCGGTGCCGGAGATCTGGCGCCTCCTGGGCGGTCTCGACGCCGTTCACGGCGTCTACTACCTCCTCATGCACGCCGTCCTCGCCGTGCGGGCCGACGAGGTGATGCTGCGGCTGCCGTCGGTGCTCGGCGCGGCGTGCACCGCCGGACTGGTCGGCGCGATCGGCTGCCGGCTGGCGCGTCCCCGGGTGGGCCTGTGGGCCGGGCTGCTGTACGCGGCCACCCCGTTCGCGTCCTTCTACGCGCAGGAGGGCCGTTCGTACGCCCTTGTGGCGGCCGGTGCCGCCCTCGCCACCTGGTGTCTGCTGAACGCCGTCGAGCACGGCTCGTTCGGACGGTGGGCGGGGTACGCGGCGGCCATCGCCGGCACGGCGCTGCTGCACGAGTTCGCCCTGCTGATGCTGGTCGCCCACGGGGCCACGGTGCTGTCGGCCCGGTCCCGCCCTGGGGCCTGGCGGCGGTGGGCGGCGGCCGCGGGGGCGGCGGTCGTGCCGGTGGTGCCGCTCGCCGTGATCTCTTCGGGCCAGGGCGACCAGATCTCGTGGATCCAGGAGCCGGGATCGGCTGAAGTCGGGCTGCTCGCACTGCAGTTCGCCGGACCGGACGTCCGGGTGCTCACGGCCGCGGCGGTGCTCGCCGGGCTCGCGGTGCTGCGGCCGCTGCGGCGAACGGGTCCCGTCGGCCTGACCGCGGTGGCGCTGCCGCTCGTCGTCCTGCCGGTGGCGGTGCTCTTCGCGGTGTCGTCCGTGAAGCCTCTCTTCGTCGACCGCTACCTGCTGTTCGCCTTCGCCGGCGTCCCCCTGCTGGTCGCCGCCGGCCTGGAGCGGCTCCTGGGCTTCCTGCGCGCCGCGCCCTGGCGGCCGGTGGTGGCGGTGGCCGGTGTCGCGGCGGTCGCCGCCGCGTTCTGGTGCCAGCTCCCCTTCCACCAGCAGGAACGGGGCAGGGGCGGCCGCATCGACGACCTCCGGGAGGTCGCCGCGTACGTGGCCGCCGAGACCCGGCCGAACGACGCGGTGCTCTTCGTACCGTCGTACCAGCGGCACATCTTCCTCAGCTACGACCGGGAGTTCACCGGCCGTCGCGACATCGCCCTGAAGACGGGCGCGGCCGCGTCGGGCACGTTCTACGGCGAGGAGCTCGACGCGGCGCGGGTGGAGGAGCGGATCGGCGCGGAGCGGCAGGTGTGGGTGGTGGCCTGGCCCAGCGCCTGGAGCGAGCAGTGGTTCCACGAGGACCCGAAGATCACCACCCTGCGCAAGGGATTCGACCTGGTCCGCAGCACGAAGCTGAAGAGCGCTCTGGTGCAGCTGTACGTGCGCAGGTAGACCGGCGCCTCCCGGTCCGACGCCGGTCCGGGACGCCCCATCCGTCGAACATCTGAGCCCGGCACGTGCGTACGGTCGCGGCCGACCCACCGGGCACAAGGGGCGGGCTCACACGTGCGGGTGACGGCGCCGGACCGGGCCGCCGGGGCGGCGCGGGGCATGCGGAGCGGGGAACACCCCGCGGAATCGGAAGGGAAGGGATCGGCCGAACAGCCGAACAGCCGAATTGCCTCCGCAAAAATAGGCCCGTATGCACATACGCTTTCGCTGCGTTTTCCGAGAGTTCCGCTTCTGCCCGCTGATCCGGCCGGGTTTTCCGGCGGCTCACGCCCGCAAGGCGGAAGGCCATTCCACTTCCCATTCCTGGAGAAACACATGCGCGTTGCCGTGACCGGTGGCAGTGGTTTCCTTGGGTCACATCTGTGCGAAGCGCTCCTGCGGCGCGGTGACTCGGTGGTGTGCCTGGACGACTTCTCCACGGGCGACCCGGAGAACATCGCTCCGTTCCTGTCCCGTCCGGGCTTCTCGTTCCAGCACGCCGACGTGAGCGTGTCGGTGGAGGTCGACGGGCAGGTCGACGCCGTCGCCCACCTCGCCTCCCCCGCCTCGCCTCCCGACTATCTGCGCAGGCCGCTGGAGACCCTCAGGGTCGGCAGCCGCGGCACCGAGAACGCGCTGCGGCTGGCCCTGCGCCACGACGCACGTTTCATCCTCGCGTCGACCAGCGAGATCTACGGCGACCCCCTGGTGCACCCGCAGGAGGAGACGTACTGGGGCAACGTGAACTCGATCGGCCCCCGCAGCGTCTACGACGAGGCGAAACGATACGCCGAGGCCGTCTCCGCGGCCTATCACCGCACCCACGGACTCAACGTCGGCATCGCGCGCATCTTCAACACCTACGGGCCGAGGATGCGCCCGCACGACGGCCGGGTGGTGTCCAGCTTCATCACCCAGGCCCTGACCGGCGAACCCCTGACGATCTACGGCGACGGCAAGCAGACCCGCAGCTTCTGCTACGTCGACGACCTGGTCCGCGGCCTCGTGGCGCTCCTCGACTCCTCCGAGATGGGGCCGTTCAACCTGGGCAACCCGGTCGAGCGGACCGTCTCCGAGCTCGCCGAGACGGTCCTCGCGATGACCGGGTCGCGTTCCGAGGTGAAGCACCACCCGCTGCCGGTCGACGATCCGGTCCGCCGCCGGCCGGTGATCACCCGGGCCCAGGAGGTACTGGGCTGGCAGCCGGAGATCGACATCACCGAGGGCCTGCGCAGGACCGTCGCGTACTTCGCCGCCCGCCCGGAGCGGCTCGGCGCCTCGGCCGCGGCGATCCGCGGCGGCCAGGACGAGACGGTGCCGCTGGCCTCGGTGAACGGCGCGGCCCCGGCGGCGCAGACGATCCCCGGCCCGGCTTCCGCCACCACCGGTGCGACGCCCGCGGCGGCGGCCAGTCCGTCCGGCTCGGGCGGCTGACTTCGCGGGGCGGTCGCGCAGGCCCGGCCGCGCCTCCCCGGCGGACCGAGTGCGCACCGCCCCGCCGCGCCTCCCCCGGCGGCGGCCGCTGCCCTCCGGCCGCCGGCTGCCCCGGTTCCCGCCGCCTCCTCCGTATCCCACGGTCCGCTGACGCACCGCCTGGAGAACTCGCTGACATGACGTCGTTGGAGCAAGGCCCCGCCCTGAGCATCGGAACCGTCCAGGATCCTCCCCTCCCCTCCCCCGCCCCCGGCTCACCGGAGGAATGGGAGGCGCTCGGCGCGGAGATCCGAGCCCTGTCCGACGGCTCCGTGGCCGCCATCGGCCCGGACGGGCCGGTCCTGGCCGGGCCGCCGCGCCGGCTCGACACGCTTCCGTCCAGCTTCGTACGGGCCTTCTCGCGCCTCGACCGGTTCCTCGTCGTCCTGATGTCCCTCGGCTGGGCGGCCTGCCTGGTCTGGTTCTGGAGCTGGTGGCTGCAGCCCTCCCACCGCATCGGCTGGCTCGGTCTCGTCGTCAACAGCGCGCTGCTGCTCTACCTGACGTACCTGCCGGTGCACTTCCTCGTCGCGCTGATCCGGATGCGCCGCACCGATCCGGCCGTCGAGGTGCCGGCGCTCCACACCGCCTTCGTCGTCACCCGCGCCCCTTCCGAGAGCTGGGACATCGCCCGCGCCACCCTCGAGGCCATGCTCGACCAGGACTTCCCGTACGCCTACGACGTGTGGCTGTGCGACGAGGACCCGACCGAGGAGATCCTCGACTGGTGCCACGACCACGGCGTCGCCGTCTCCTGCCGGCGCGGCCGTCCCGACTACCACCGGGCCGAGTGGCCGCGGCGCACCCGCTGCAAGGAGGGCAACCTCGCCTTCTTCTACGACCACTGGGGCTACGCCCACTACGACGTGGTCGCCCAGCTCGACTGCGACCACGTCCCCGGGCCCCGGTACCTCGCCGAGGTCGTCCGCCCGTTCGCCGACCCGGCCATCGGCTACGTCGCGGCGCCCAGTATCTGCGACTCCAACGCCGCCGAGTCCTGGGCGGCCCGCGGCCGGCTCCAGCGCGAGGCCATGTTCCACGGGCCCGTGCAGCTGGGCCACTCGGCCGGCCTCGCTCCCGTGTGCATCGGCTCCCACTACGCCGTCCGCACGCAGGCCCTGCGGGACATCGGCGGCCTCGGGCCGGAGCTCGCCGAGGACTTCTCCACCACCTTCCTGCTCAACTCGGCGGGCTGGCACGGCGCGTTCGCGATCGACGCCGAGGCGCACGGCGAGGGCCCGCTCACCTTCGGCGCGATGATCACACAGGAGTTCCAGTGGTCCCGCAGCCTGGCGGTGATGCTCCTCGGCATGCTGCCACGCCACCTGGGCCGGATGCCCCTCAAGCTGCGCATGCGCTTCTCCGCCGCGCTGCTGTACTACCCGCTGCTGGCCGCGGCCACCGTCATGGGCATCGTGCTGCCGCCGCTCGCCGCGGTCACCGGCACGCCCTGGATCAACGTCAACTACTTCGAGTTCCTCGCCCACTTCTGGAGCATGTCCGTCTGGCTGATCCTGCTGACACTGCTCTGCCGCCGCCGCGGACTGCTGCGCCCCAAGGACTCCGCCGTCTTCAGCTGGGAGATCTGGCTCTTCGGTCTCTCCCGCTGGCCCTACGTGGCCTGGGGCGTGCTCGCCGCCGTGATGCAGAAGCTGCGGCCCCGCCAGATCACGTTCAAGGTCACGCCGAAGAAGCGCGACGGCCTGGAGCGGCTCCCGCTGCGCACCGTCGCCCCGTACCTGCTGATCACGACGTTCCTGTCGGGCTCGGCGCTCGTCGGCCAGTTGACCGGCCCCGCCGTGGGCTATGTCTTCCTCTGCCTGCTCGGCGCCACCTCGTACGCCGCGGTGCCGCTCGCGATCGGGGCGCTGCACGTCAAGGAGACCGCCCGCGCGACCGGAGTCCCCTTCTTCCGGGCGCTGCGCACGGCCGCGCTGCCGCTCCTCTGCGGCCTGCTGTGCCTGGCTCCCCTGGCGCTCGCCGCCGTCCTCTTCCCCACCTATCTCACCGGCTTCTACGCCTGGTGACGGCCCGGCCCGCCCGGCCGATCGAGAAATGAGGTTCCCGATGCCCCGTACGGTCCTTGTCACCGGTGGCGCCGGCTTCATCGGCAGCCACACCTGTGTGGAACTGCTCGGCTCCGGACACGAGGTCGTCGTCCTCGACGACCACTCCAACAGCTCGCCCGAGGCGCTCGAACGCGTCGCCAAGATCGCGGGGCGGCCCATCGCGGCGGCCCACGTCGGGGACGTGCGCGACCGCCGGACCCTGGATGCCGTCTTCACCCGCCATCCGATCGACGCGGTGATCCACTTCGCCGCCAAGAAGGCGGTCGGCGAGTCGGTGCAGATCCCGCTCACCTACTACGACATCAACGTCGGCGGCACCACGGCCCTGGTCTCGGCCATGCACGACCACGGCGTGCACCGGCTGGTGTTCTCGTCGTCCTGCTCGGTGTACGGCGACACGACGACCGTCCCGCTGAACGAGCAGTCCCCGGTCGCGCCGACCAATCCGTACGCCAGGAGCAAGCTGACCTGCGAGCGGATCCTCACGGACGCGTGCCGGCACGTGCCCGAGCTGCGAGTGCTCGCGCTGCGGTACTTCAACCCGGCCGGCGCCCACCCCACCGGGCTGCTCGGCGAGGACCCGCACGGCGTGCCCGACAACCTGATGCCGTACCTCGCCCAGATCGCCGTGGGCCGCCGCGACGAGCTGAGCGTCTTCGGCGACGACTACCCGACGCCCGACGGCACCGGGATCCGCGACTACATCCATGTCGTCGACGTCGCCGAGGGGCACCGCGCCGCCCTCGACCACATCGACGACGAGCCCGGCATGCGCGTCTTCAACCTCGGCACCGGGCGCGGCGCGTCGGTCCTGGAACTCCTGCGCGCCTTCCAGGAGGCGTCGGGGCAGCCGATCCCGTACCGCGTCACCGAGCGCCGGCCCGGCGACGTCGCGGAGCTCGTCGCCGATCCGTCGAAGGTCTACGAGGCCTGGGGCTGGGCCGCCCGGCACAACCTGGCCGCGATGTGCCGGGACGCCTGGCACTTCCAGCAGCAGAACCCGTACGGCTACGCCCCCTGACCCTCCGCCTCGGCCGTCCACCCCCTCGAACTTCTCTTTCCCCCCCACGCAGACAGGAGCACCACGCATGCGGTTGACCGTCATCGGTACGGGATATCTGGGAGCCGTGCACGCCGCGTGCATGGCCGACATCGGACACGACGTCCTCGGTGTGGACGTCGACGCCGAGAAGGTGGCCGACCTCGCCGAGGGCCGACCGCCCTTCTACGAGCCGGGCTTCGAGGAGGTCCTGACCCGGGCGCTCGGCTCCGGACGCCTGCGCTTCACCACCGACCTCCGCGAGGCGGCGGCGCACGGCGAGGTCCACTTCATCTGCGTCGGCACCCCGCAGCAGGCCGGCTCCCCGGCCGCCGACCTGCGGTACGTGGACGCCGTCGTCGACGGACTGGCCCCGCACCTCTCCGCGCCCTGCCTCGTCGTCGGCAAGTCCACGGTCCCGGTGGGCACGACCGCCCGCCTGACCGAACGCATCGCACGTCTGGCGCCACCCGGCGTGCGTGCGACGGTCGCCTGGAACCCCGAGTTCCTGCGCGAGGGGTTCGCCGTCGACGACACGCTCCGGCCGGACCGGATCGTCGTCGGCGTGACCGGTGCGGACGCGGACGAGACGATGCGCCGGGTGTACGCCCCGATGCTGGCGGCGGGCACCCCGTACATCGTCACCGACCCGAACACGGCGGAGCTGGTCAAGTCCGCCGCCAACTCCTTCCTCGCCACGAAGATCTCCTTCATCAACGCGATGGCCGAGATCTGCGACGCCGCCGACGCGGACGTCGTCACGCTCGCCGACGCGCTCGGCCACGACACCCGGATCGGCCGGCGCTTCCTGAACGCGGGGGTCGGCTTCGGCGGCGGCTGCCTGCCGAAGGACATCCGGGCGTTCAGGGCCCGCGCACGTGAGCTGGGCGTCGGGCAGGCCGTGGCGTTCCTCGACGAGGTCGACGAGATCAACCGGCGGCAGCGGAGCCGGACCGTCGCGCTCGCCCGGCGGCTGCTCGACGGTGACCTCACGGGACGGCGCGTGACGGTGCTGGGCGCGACGTTCAAGCCGGACAGCGACGACGTACGGGATTCGCCGGCCCTGGCCGTCGCGGCCGAGCTGCACCGGCAGGGCGCCCAGGTCCGGGTCCACGACCCCGAGGGCGCGGCGAAGGCCGGGCTCGCCCACCCGGAGCTGCGCTGCGGCGCGGACCTCCTGACGGCCTGCCGGGGCGCGGAACTCGTGCTGCACCTCACCGAATGGGAGCAGTACCGCGAGCTGGATCCCGTCAAGCTCTCCCGTGTGGTCCGTACGCCGCTGCTGATCGACGGACGCAACGCGCTCCCGCACGACGCGTGGCGCGCGGCCGGCTGGACCGTGAAGGCGCTGGGCCGCCCGGCACCGCGGCCCGAGCGGCGACGGGCCGCCGCCACGGCGGCCGGGCAGCCGCGGCGGACGATCATCGTCTCGCCTGCGGCCGCCGGTCCGGACACGTCCGCGGTGCCGGCGGGCGCGCTACCCGTCGGCTCCTGAGGCAGAAGCGGCGAACCGGCCGGGCGCGCTCCGCGTCCGGCCGGTTCGTCCAGGGCCTGTCCGGGGCCCCGGCCTCGGGCTCAGCCGGCAGCGGGCTGGACGGCTCCGACCGCCGGCGTCGACGGCAGTTGGTTGCCGAAGTAGTCGACGGGCCCGGGGTCGATGCCCAGGCTCCGCGGATCCAGGCCGCGGGGCACCGCGCCCTCGCAGCGGGGCTCCAGGTTCTCGGGGCCGGCGCCGTCGGTGACCGGCGCGGTGAGGCCGCTCAGGCACGGGTCGCTGTCGAGGCCGGTCGGACTGCCGTCGAGCGTCTCCTGGCCGGACGCCGTACGCCAGTCGTCGAGGGACGCGTACCGGCTCGGGCCCCACTCCAGGGCCCAGTGTCCCGTGCTGTAGTAGTCGTTGCCCTGCAGCCGGAGGGTGCTCTGGCCGTACGCCGACTGCGCCTCGATCAGGGGGCCGCCGTCGGTGGCGAGGATGTTGTTGGCGACGCGCACGCCGGTCATGCCGTCGCGCAGCCGCAGCGCCGGAGGCCGGGCACCCGCCTCCTCCGCGGAGGCGAGGCCCGTGGTCCGCATCACGACCGTGTTGTGGTGGATGTCGAGGTTCTTCATCCGGGTGCCGTAGGCGACGATGCCGCCGTACTCGGGCAGTTTCCGGGCGTCGTCCCAACTCATGTTGAAACGGACGACGTTGTTCTTGTGCGCGCCGGTCGGCTGACCCGAGTAGACGAGCAGACCGGGACCGTCGTTGCCGTAGGCGAGGTTGTACTGCATCACGGAGTCGGACACGTTGTTGTCGAGGCCGAGGCCGCCGCCGTCGACGTGCGAGCCGGTGCGGTTGTGGTACGACGTGTTGCGTTCCAGGACCACGCGCTTCGAGTCGTAGACCCAGATGCCCTCGGGGCCCTCCTCCGCTTCGGCCGACGACCTCGCGCCGTTGTCGTGGGCCACCGAGCGCATCACCCTCGCGTCCTGCACGCTGCCGAGCGAGATGCCGCTCCCGGTGTTGCGCTGGTCGCTCCGCGGATCACCGGTGTTGGCGTACGCCTTGACGCCTTCGATCCGGATTCCGGAGTGCGCGTACGCGGGGTGCGCGGCCCGGAACTCGGGGCCGTAGACGACGATTCCGGTCTCGAGGTTGTCGTGCACGGAGACGTCGGTGATCCGCACGTCGCCGAAGCCGACGACCGCCTCGTCCTCGGCGCCGACGCTGATGCCGTTCTGGAAGCTGCTCGCCTCCACGTTCGTGATGCTGACGTGGCTGAGCCGGCGGCTGCCCGGAAGGGTGTTGCGCAGCGCGATGCCGACCCCTTCGCGCCGCGACTTCCGGTCGCCGACGAGAGCGATGTTCCTGACGTCGACACCGGCGGTGTTGCGCACGGTGATGCCCGAGGTCCCCCGTGGGGCGATGGTCGCGCGACCGGCGCCGTACGACTCGATCACGACCGGCTTCGCCGCGCTGCCCGCCTCCTCCTCGTCCAGCGTGATGCTGCCGGCGAACCGCTCACCGCCCTGCAGCCGGAGGCGGTCTCCCGGCTGGAACCGCGCGCTGTCGGCGTGGTCGAGGGTCCGCCAGGCCTTCGCCGGCGACATGCCGTCGTTGTCGTCGTCGCCGTCGGGGCTCACGTAGAAGGTGAACGGACCACCGCTGGCCGGACGGGCCGGCCGGTAGACACCTGGTACGTGTACGTCACACCCGGTCAGCAACAGCAGCAGCGCGGCCGAGACTCCCGCGGCGGCCCTCAGTGTCCGGCTCCGGCTCTCCGCTTTCACGTACACCCCTTAGATCTGTTTTCACACGACATACCCCCATATGGGGACAGAGTGCCAGAAGGGGTACCCGCGAAACGCCGATGACAGCACGGCAACCGAGTCACGTACGGGGACTTTGTGACGTGCGTCTTGCAATCACATGGCCGGCGCCTCCGAAAGCTTCCGGCGGCGTGGATCACGGCCACAGAATGACTCGTCATCAGGCCTCGTTCTCCTCCGATTCGGAGGAGTCCCTCAGCCTCTCAACCTCCCACCCCTGAGAAAGTCACCCGACCATGCGCAGAACCGGCACACCCCCGCCGGCCCTTCACTCGTGCCCCACCGACCCCTTCCCCGGTGCGGCCGCCACCGCACCGGCGCGCGGGAAGGCGGCTTCATGCTCCGCCATGTGACGCGCAAGGCGGCGGGCTGGCTGGCCATGATCGTGATCGCCACGAACGTCACGTACGTACTGGCCGCCTGGTTCCTCGACCCGAGGTCCAACTACAAGGACACCCGCCCGGTACGCACCGAGGCGGAGATCGACCAGGCCCTGGCGCCGTACAACCTGGACCCGCGGGTGCCGTTGGTGGACCGGTGGTGGCACTGGTTCAGCGACGTGGTCCTCCACTTCGACTGGGGGAAGTCGCCGCTGGGGGCGTCGGTCGACTCGGAAATCGGTTTCCGGGTGCTGGTCAGCGGCCAACTGGTCACCGCGGCGACCCTCTTGTCCGTGCTCGTCGGTGTCGCGCTCAGCGTGTCCGGCGCCTCGCGGCAGTACGGCTGGTGGGACCGGATCACCCAGCTGGTGTCGGTGCTGCTGTTCAACATCCCCACCGCCGTCGCCGCGTTGGCCGTCGTCCTCGTCGGGATCTGGCTCAACCAGAGCGTCGGACTTCGCTTCCTGTACGTCGCGGGAGAGAAGTCCCCGACCGTCGAGGGGCTGCTGCCGACCGTGGTCGACCGGATGCAGCACCTCATCCTGCCGACCCTCAGCCTGACCCTGCTGGGATACGTCGGCTATCACTTGACCCAGCGCACACTGCTTCTCGACGCGATCGGCTCGGACTTCGTGCGCACCGCGCGGGCCACCGGGCTGACCCGCGCCCAGGCGATCCGCCGCCATGCGCTGCGCGCCTCGCTGATCCCGACCGCCACCTCGGTCGCGTTCGGCATCCCCGCCATCTTCACGGGCGCGGTCATCACCGAGACGGTCTTCGGCTGGAACGGCATGGGCCAGTACTTCATCCAGACCATCGTCAAGAACGACGTGCACGGCACCGTCGCGGTGGCGGCGTTCGGCGCGGCCATGACCGCGCTCGGCGCGATCCTCGCGGACATCGCCGTCGTCGTCCTCGACCCACGGGTGCGGGTGAGCTGACATGGCCATAACCGTGACCCCGGCTCGCCCTCTCGGCGGCGGCCGGCTGTACCTGCGGCGGTTCGCCCGCAACCGCGGGGCGCTGCTCGGCGTGGCGCTCTTCGCTCTCCTGGTGCTGTTCAGTGCCTTCGGGGGTCTGTTCACCCACTTCACCCACACCGACGCGGACTTCACCGCGCTCACCCAACCGCCCAGCGCGGCCCACCCCTTCGGCACCAACCAGGGCGGCAACGACGTCTACGCCGAGGCGGTGCACGGCCTGCAGCGTTCGCTGGTGATCGCGGTCAGCGTGTCGGCGCTGACGATCCTGCTGGCCGCGGTGATCGGCGCGGGAGCCGCGTACCTCGGCGGGAGGGTGGAGAAGCTGACCCTGGCGGTCATCCACTTCCTGCTGGTGGTGCCCTCGTTCCTGATCCTCGCCCTGGTCTCGCACCGGCTCGCGGGCGACTGGCGGGTGCTGATCCTCGTGCTCACCGTCTTCGGCTGGATGACGACCGCCCGGGTGGTCTGGTCGCTGTCCACGTCGCTGCGCGAACGCGACTACGTGCTGGCCGCCGAGTTCATGGGGGTGCGGCCGTGGCGGATCGTGGCGCGGCACATCATCCCCAACCTGGGTTCCCTCCTCGTGGTCAACCTGACCCTCGGCGTCGTCGCCACCGTGCTGAGCGAGACGGCGCTGTCGTTCCTCGGCTTCGGCGTGCAGACCCCCGACGTGTCGCTGGGCACCATGCTCGCCGACGGCTCCGGCACCATCACCAGCGCCCCGTGGCTGTTCGCGTTCCCCGCCGGCCTGCTCGTCCTGCTCACCGTGTCGATGACGCTCGTCGGCGACGGCCTGCGCGACGCCCTCGACCCCACCTCGACCTCGGCGGCCTCGGGAGGCGCACGATGACGTTCACCCTGGCCCCGGCCCCCGCGTCGCCGTCGCGCGACACCGAGCAGACCCCGGTGCTCTCGGTGCGGGACCTGCGGATCTCCTTCCCGTCCGAGGCGGGACCCGTCGCGGCGGTGCGCGGGGTGAGCTTCGACGTGCTGCCCGGCCGGACGCTGGGCATCGTCGGCGAGTCCGGGTCGGGCAAGTCCGCCACCGCGATGGGCGTCATGGGGCTGCTGCCGCCGACCGCCCGGGTGTCGGGCGAGGTCCTGCTCGGCGGCCGCGACCTGGTCGGTCTGAACGACAGGCAGCTGTCCCTGGTCCGCGGCAAGGACATCGGCATGGTCTTCCAGGACCCGCTGTCCGCGCTGACCCCGATCTTCTCGGTCGGCCGTCTGCTGTCCGACGCGCTGCGCGTGCACCAGGACCTGACGAAGCAGGCCGCGTGGAAGCGCGCGGTCGAACTGCTCGACCTGGTCGGCATCCCGGAACCGCACCGAAGGGCACGGTCGTTTCCGCACGAGTTCTCCGGCGGGATGCGCCAGCGCGTGGTCATCGCGCTGGCCATGGCGAACGCGCCGTCGGTCATCGTGGCCGACGAGCCGACCACCGCGCTCGACGTGACCGTGCAGGCCCAGATCCTGGACGTGCTGCGGACCGCGCAGGCCGAGACCGGTGCCGGGGTCGTGCTCATCACGCACGACCTCGGCGTGGTCGCCGGGTACGCGGACGACGTCGCCGTGATGTACGCGGGGCGGATCGTGGAACGGGCGGGCGCCGCCGAGCTGTTCCGGCGGCCCACGATGCCTTACACGATCGGCCTGCTGGGCGCGGTGCCCCGTCCCGACGCCCCGAAGGACCGCCCGCTGGTGCCGATCGGGGGCGAACCGCCGTCGCTGGTGGGACTTCCGTCCGGGTGCCCCTTCGCGGACCGCTGCCCTGCCGCGCTCGACCGCTGCCGCACCGAGGAGCCCGCCGCGGCACCCGTCGCCGGGCACGGGCACGTCGCCTGTCTGCGCGCCGACGAGATCGCCGACGGCCGGCTGAAGGCGGACGAGCTCTTTCCGACACCGGTCCCGGCCCCGGCCGCGGCCCCCGCCCCGGCACCGGCGGACGGCACGGACTGCACGGACGCCACGGACGGCACAGGCAGCACAGGCAGCACAGGCAGCACAGGCAGCACAGGCAGCACAGGCGGCACAGGCGGCGTGAACGGCACGGACGGCGTCAACGGCGCGGACACGGACGGCGCCGGCTCTCCGGGCGATGTGGTGCTGCGGGTGTCGGGTCTGACCAAGACCTTCCCCGTCACCAAGGGCGCGTTCCTCAAGCGCCGCGTCGGCACGCTGCACGCGGTCAGCGATGTCGGATTCGAACTGCGGGCCGGTGAAACCCTGGGGCTGGTGGGCGAGTCCGGCAGCGGCAAGACCACGACCCTGCTGGAGATCCTGCGGCTCAGGCCGCCGGAGAGCGGCCGGATCGAGGTCGCGGGCACGGATGTCGCCGACCCCGGCTCCGCGGCGCGGCTGCGGGAGCTCCGCGGCGCGGTGCAGATCGTCATGCAGGATCCGATGGGCTCCCTCGATCCCCGGCTCCCGGTCGTCCAGCTGCTCGCCGAGCCGCTTCAGGCGGTCGGCGCCGACCGGGCGGCGATCCGGGCCCGGGTGGCCGAGCTCCTCGGCCTGGTCGGCCTGGACGCGTCGGTGGCGGACCGCTTCCCGGCGGCCCTGTCCGGCGGGCAGCGCCAGCGCGTCGGCATCGCCCGCGCCCTGGCGACCCGACCGCGGATCGTGGTCCTGGACGAGCCGGTCTCGGCCCTGGACGTGTCCGTGCAGGCCGGTGTCGTCAACCTGCTCGCCCGGCTCAAGCGCGAGCTGGGCCTGGCGTACCTGGTCGTCGCACACGACCTGGCCGTGATGCGGCACTTCGCCGACCGCATCGCGGTCATGTACCTCGGGCACATCGTGGAGACCGGCAGCACCGAGGCCCTCTTCGAAGCCCCCCGGCACCCGTACACCGAGGCCCTGCTCTCGGCGATCCCGGTGCCCGACCCGGAGCGCGAGCGCTCCCGCGAGCGGATCGTGCTGGAGGGCGAGCAGCCGAGCGCGTCGAACCTCCCGCAGGGCTGCGTCTTCGTCGACCGCTGCCCGCTGTACCGGCTGCTCGACGACGGACTGCGGGACCGGTGCCGCACCGAACGGCCCGTCCTCGGCCCGGCGACGCCCGGCTCCGGCCACCGCCACGCCTGCCACGCCCGCTGACCGCGGGCCCTTCTCGCAGACCCCACGTCGACACCGCAACCCCTGGTGTCGCGAACCAGCTCAAGGAATGAGGATCCACTCCGTCATGCGATCGAGAATCGCCGTCCCCGCGGCCGCCCTCACCGCGGCCCTCACTCTCGCCGTCTCGGCCTGCAGCGCCTCCGGCTCCGGCACCACGGGCGCCGGCCCCGCCTCCGGAAAGGGCGCGACCCCCAGCCAGGCCTCGGCGAAGGTCGACTACAACCCGCAGCCCTACGACAACGTCAAGGACGGCGGCACCTACACCACCGCGGGCACCATCGACGACCAGGGCAACCCGTTCAACGCCAACGCGACGCTCACCGCCAAGCGGGTCTGGTTCTGGTACAACCCGGACGTCATCACCTACTCCCCCACGGGTGAGGCGCAGTACAACCCGGACTACCTCAGCGACGTGAAGGTCAGCGACACCGGCGGCAACCAGCGGGTGGTCCTCACCCTCAACCCCAAGGCCACGTACAACGACGGAACCCCGATCGACTGGACGGCCGTCAAGGCGACCTGGCAGGCCAACAACGGCGCGGACAAGAAGTACAACGCGTCCGACACCGAGGGCTACAGCCACATCACCTCCGTCACCCGTGGCGCGGACGACAAGCAGGCCGTGATCGAGTTCAAGGGCGCAGCCCCGTGGTGGTCGAGCCTCTTCACCACGCTCCTGCACCCCAAGGCCGCCACCGTCGCCAACTACAACGACGCCTACGTCAAGAAGGTCCACCCCGAGTGGGGCGCCGGCCCGTACACGGTCGGGACGTTCGACGCCAAGGGCGGCGACCTCACCTTCGTACGCAACCCCAAGTGGTGGGGCAAGAAGGGCAAGCTCGACAAGCGCGTCTACGTCAACCTGGAGTCGGCCGCCGCTGCCAACGCCTTCAAGAACGGTCAGATCGACTACACCTCCGCCGGCGACGCCGAGGGCCTGAAGCGGCTCAGCGGCGTCCAGGGCACCGAGATCCGCCAGGGCGGCAGCCCGTTCGCGTACTCCTTCTACGTCAACGCCAAGTCGCCCAACCTGAAGGAGGTCGAGGTCCGCAAGGCGCTCCTGGAGAGCATCGACCGGACCCAGATCGCCAGGATCCAGTTCCAGGGACTGGGCGGCTACAGCGAGCCGCTGCCCGGCTCCCTGCTGCTCTTCAGCTTCCAGAAGGGCTACTCCGACAACGTCGGCGCCGTGATCAAGCACGATCCGGCGGAGGCCAGGAGGATCCTGGACGCCGCCGGCTGGAAGCCCGGCAGCGACGGCATCCGTGAGAAGGACGGCAGGAAGCTCACCGTCTCCTACACCCTGCGCGGCGACGACCCGCTGGAGAAGGCCACCGCCGGCGCCCTCGTGCAGATGCTCAAGCCCGTCGGCATCCAGGTCGGCCTCAAGAACTCCACCGACGCCGACTTCGCCAAGATCCTCGCCGACCGCAGCTTCGACATCTTCCTCGTCGGCAACCGGTCCCCGGACCCGTTCGGCGCCCGCTACCTGTGCGAGTTCTACTGCACCGACAGCGCCTCCAACATCGTGAGCATCGGCTCGCCCGAGCTCGACAAGAAGATCCACGCCGTCGCCGCGATCGCCGACCCCGACCAGCAGACGGCCCGGGCCAACGCCGTCGAGCGCGAGGCACTGGCGCAGTACGGCTACCTGCCCCTGTTCAGCGGCCCGTCCATCTACGGCGTCAAGAACGGCCTGGCCAACGTCGGCGCCACCATCTTCGGCACACCCTTGCCGGAGACCGTGGGCTGGCAGAAGTAGCCGTTCCGGGGACCGCGACACATCTGGGCGGAACCCTGGGCGGGACATGAGCGGGCGGGACCTCGGGTGTGCCGGGCACCCGGGCCCGCCCGCCCGTCCGTACGCGGGCCTCCGCGCCGCGCTTCAGTGCGCCTGCGCGTACAGCTCCTCCACCAGACGGGCGACGGCCTCCGGCTCGCGCAGCGTCGGGTAGTGGTCGGAGGCGGCGAGGCGGGCCAGTCGGCAGCCGGGGATGCGCGCGGCCATCTCCTCGTTGCAGCGGACGAGCTGCGGGCGGTCCAGCTCGCCGAGCGCCAGCACCGTCGGCACCGCGATCTCGCCGAGCCGGTCGAAGGCGGGCGGATCGGCGTGCTGATGGCCCACGTTGGCGAACCAGGCCGGCAGCACGGCCCTGAGGTACGCCGCCGCGACCGGGTCGGACTCGGGGGTGCCGCCCGCCGCCTGCCCCCACAGGCCGAGGCCGAGCCGGACGATGCCCTCCGTGTCGCCGGCCTCGGCGAGACGCCCCAACTCCTTGTAGAACTCCTCCTCGTCGAGGTCGTATCCGCTGACCCCGGGCACGAACAGCGCGAGACCCGCCACCCGCTCCGGCGCGTCGAGCGCGAGGTTCAGCGAGGCGGCGCCGCCCATGCTGGAGCCGACGAGCACCGCACGGTCCAGGCCGAAGTGGTCGAGGACGGCGGCGAGGTCGCCCGCGGCGGTGTACGACGTGACCGGTGCCGGGGAACGGCCGTAGCCCCGGGCGTCGTAACGGATCAGCCGCTGCCGCCCGGTGAGCGAGGCGAGCACCGGGTCCCAGATCGTGGAGTCCCCGACCCCAGGATGGACCAGGACCATCGGCAGCCCGTCCCCTCCCGTGTCGTCCGCCCACACCTCACCGCCGTCGACCCGCACCATGGTTTCCATGCGCCCAGTGTGGTCGGCCGCCGGAGCGACCCGCCAGCCACGAACCGGGCGTGTCGGCGCCGGGTGACGCATCAACCGGAACGGTGCGTCCTCAGGTGCGGTGCGCCATGATGAGGGCGTGGACTTCGAGCCGTACCGGGGTGAGTTGCTGGCGTACTGCTACCGGATGCTGGGCTCGTTCCACGAGGCCGAGGACCTGGTGCAGGAGACGATGCTGCGCGCCTGGAAGGCCCGCGACCGCTACGACCCCACGCGCGCGTCGGTGCGGACCTGGCTGTACCGGATCGCGACCAACGCCTGCCTGACGGCGCTGGAAGGCCGGGCGCGGCGGCCGTTGCCGTCGGGGCTCGGCGCGCCGAGCGAGGATCCCGGGGCGCCGCTCGCTCCGGCCTCGGACGTGCCCTGGCTGCAGCCGTTCCCCGACACGCGCCTTGATGTGGAGGTACGGACCGACATGCGGCTCGCGCTGGTGGCGGCGGTGCAGGTGCTGGCGCCGCGGCAGCGGGCCGTGCTGCTGCTGCGCGAGGTGCTGCAGTTCACGGCCGCCGAGGTCGCCGAGCAGCTGGGGACGACCGCCGCGGCCGTCAACAGTGCGCTGCAGCGGGCGCGGGCCGCCCTGGCGGACGTGGGTGGCGGGGAAGAGGTCACGGAGCCGGACGACGCAGCGGCTCGTGCGGTGGTCCAGCGATACGCGCGGGCCTTCGAGGCGGCCGACGTCCCCGGGCTCGTACGGCTCCTCACGGACGACGCGGTCCTGGAGATGCCGCCGGTGCCGCTGTGGTACCGGGGCGGGCGCGACTACGGCCTGTTCATGGAGCGGGTGTTCGCGATGCGTGGCACGGGCTGGGCAACGGCGCCGCTGACCGCCAACGGGCAGCCGGCACTGGCCGCGTACGCGCCGGAGCCCGGCGGCGGGCACCGGCTGCACACGCTGCAGGTCTTCACGGTCACCGGCGACCGGATCGCGCGCAACGTCGTGTTCGCCGATCCTCGCGTCTTCGAGGCGTTCGAGCTCCCCGGGCGGATTTCCGCGGACGAGTTTCGCCGGCCGCGATGAGTGGGGCCGGTGCCGCCGGTACGTACCGGTGGGCATCGATCGAAGGGACACCCATCGTGAGCGTCATCGTCATTCAGTTCGTCAGCCTGGACGGAGTCGTGTCCGACCCGGACGGCTCCGGAGGGACGCCGGCCGGCGGCTGGGCGTTCCGGCACGGATCCGAGTCGGTGGCCGGGGACAGGTTCCGGCTCGGCAGCACGCTCGACGACGGCGTCCTGCTGCTGGGACGCCGGACGTGGCAGCTGTTCTCGCGCATCTGGCCCGGCCGGGACGACCCGTTCGCCGCGCGCATGAACGCCGCGCCGAAGCTGGTCGTCACGCGCTCGCTGACCGACGTCTCGGCATGGGCGAACTCCCGCACCGTCGACGGCGGCCTCGTCGACGCCGTCAAGAGCCAGGAGCGCGAGCGGCGCGATGTCGTCGTCACCGGCAGCCTGAGCGTCGTACGGGCGTTGATGGCGGAGGGACTGGTCGACGAGTACCGGCTGCTGACCTTCCCCGAGGTCGTCGGCGCCGGGCAGCGCCTCTTCCCCGATGACGGCCCGCGCGCCGATCTGGAGTGCGTGTCCGTCGAGCGGACCGGCGCCGCGGTCCTCACGAAGTACCGGAGGGCGGTGCGCCGACGGTTCGGGGCAGCCGGGCTCTCTGAGCTTCCGCTGCCCGGCCCGCAGGAGTGACCCGCACTCGCGGGGCCGTCGTCGGCCGGCGGCCTCGCCGCTACCATCGGCATCGTTCGCCGGGCCGTACGCACCGCGGCGGCGCGGGCGCGGCGAGGGAGAGACTGTGGCAGGGAAGCGTCCGGTCGGGATGGGGCCGTGGCGGTTCGTGCTGTGGTTCGGCACGGTCAGCATGCTCGCCGACTTCGTCTACGAGGGGGCTCGCTCCGTCACCGGACCGCTGCTCGCGTCGCTGGGCGCGACCGCGCTGGTCGTCGGTGTGGTCACGGGCGCCGGAGAGGCCGCGGCGTTCGGGCTCCGGCTGGTCTCCGGCCCGCTCGCGGACCGCACCCGCCGCTTCTGGGGTCTGGCCATCGCCGGGTACGCGCTGACGGTCGCCTCCGTCCCGCTCCTTGGTACGGTCGGAGTGCTGTGGGTGGCGTGTGCCCTGGTGATCGCCGAGCGGGTCGGCAAGGCGGTCCGCTCCCCGGCGAAGGACACCCTGTTGTCCCACGCCACGGCGGCGACGGGCCGGGGGCGGGGCTTCGCCGTGCACGAGGCGATGGACCAGGTCGGCGCCCTGGTCGGTCCCCTGCTCGTGGCCGGTGTGCTGGCGCTGACCGGCGGTGATTACGGGCCCGCGCTCGGCGTGCTCGCCCTTCCCGGCATCGCGGTGCTCGGCGTCCTGTTCTGGCTGCGGGCCCGGGTGCCGGATCCGGAGGCCTACGAGCGCGAGGCGGCCGCCGCGGCCGGACCGGCGCCGGAGCACGGGACGGGGGACGCGCGTCTGCCGAGGGCGTTCTGGTCGTACGCCGCGTTCACAGCCGCCACCACGACCGGGCTCGCCACCTTCGGCATCCTCTCCTTCCACCTGGTCCAGCGGCACCTGCTCTCCGCCACCTGGGTGCCGGTGCTGTACGCGGCGGCGATGGCCGTGGACGCCCTGGCGGCGCTGGCCACGGGATGGCTCTACGACCGCCACGGCCCCCGCGTGCTGATCGCCCTGCCGGTGCTCACGACGGGTGTGGCGATGCTGGCGTTCACCGACACGGTGGGCATCGCGGTCGCGGGTTCGCTGGTGTGGGGTGCGGCCATGGGCATCCAGGAGTCCACCCTGCGCGCCACGGTCGCGGACCTGGTGCCCAGCGGCCGGCGGGCGACCGCGTACGGGCTGTTCGCCGGCGTGGTCGGCGCCGCGAGCCTGGCCGGCGGCGCGCTGATCGGCGGCCTGTACGGCTACTCGATCCCCGTACTCGTCACCGTGGTCGTCGTCGTCCAGCTGCTGGCGGTGGTGCTGCTGGTCGCCACCCGCGCTTCGCGGCGCTGATTCCGCCGGTGTCTCGATGCTCGTCTGGGAGGGGCGTTCGGCACACGCCATCGCCCGGCCGGCCCGTCGCGACGGCATACGCCATCGCCCGGCCGGCCCATCCGCGTCGCTCGTCGCGCTGACCGCGCGGCGCGCCGCCGTGGCAGGGCCGGGCGCCACCGGCCGTAGTGGTGCGGGAAGAATCCTTCGATCCGCCGGAGAGCCCCATGCACCAGCGCCGCGCCGCGGCCGTCTCGCTCGCCGCCGTCACCCTGGTCAGCGTGGGCTGCACATGTGCCGCAGCCCCGCCCGCTCACGTGGCCGACGACCCGGCCGGCGACGAGGTCGAGGGTGACTGATCCGATGGCCGTCGACGAGCCCGCGAGGCCCGGAGGGACGAAGCGCGGACGGGTGGTACGGGCCCTGCTCTGGGCTCTGCTGCCGGTCGCGGCGGCGGTCGGCGTGTACTGGTACGGACGCGCGCACACTCCTGTGTACGACACCAGCCTGTTCGGCGCCCGCTTCGGCGACGCCCAGCGGTTGAAGTCCGAGCTCGGCACCGCCCTCCTCGGCCTCGCGCTGATCCAACTGCTGCTCGCGCTCTGGCTGTACGGCCGGCTGCCCGGCGTGGGGCCGGCGCCGCGGCCGGTCGGACTCGTCCACCGGCTCATCGGCCTCGCGGCCTTCCTGCTCTCCCTGCCGATCGCCCGGCACTGCCTGGTCGCCTACGGCGTGCAACTGACCGACGCCCGCACCGCCCTGCACTCGTTGAGCGGCTGCTTCCTCTACGGAGCCTTCGTCGCCAAGGTGATCGTCGTCCGCCACCGCCGGCTGCCGGGCTGGGCGCTGCCCGTGGCCGGCGGCGCCCTCGTCCTGGCGATCGCGCTTCTCTGGTACACGGCGGCCCTCTGGTATCTCGACGACGCGCACGCGCCTGGCTTCTAGGACCTGTCCGGCCTGCTGGGCGTCGAGCGCGGCCGCCCTCGTCGGCCGAGATCGATTGTCAGTGGTGGGTGAGACGGTAGGAGCATCCAGTCGGAAACGAGGGGGAGCTGCCCGTGTCCGGGAACCAGAACTACATCAACCACGTCGCTCTTGTGCTGGACGCCAGTTCGTCCATGTCGCACCTGAGGAACAAGGTCGTCGAAGTCGCCGACCAGCAGATCGCGTACCTCGCCCGCCGGTCCAGGGAGCTGGACCAGGAGACCCGTGTCACGGTGTACGTCTTCGCCGACAAGGTGGAGTGCGTCATCTACGACAAGGACGTGCTGCGGATGCCGTCGCTGAAGCAGCTGTACCGGGTCGGCGGGATGACGGCTCTGCTCGCCGCCACGCTGAAGTCGCAGCGGGAGCTGGCACAGACCGCTCAGCTCTACGGTGACCACAGCTTCCTGACGTTCGTCCTCACCGACGGGCAGGAGAACGCGAGTCACCGCTGCCCGGACGCCCCGGCCAGGAGTCCGCGTGAACTCGTGGCCGCCGTGGCCGAGATGATCGAGACGCAAGAGGACAACTGGACGCTGGCGGTGCTGGTGCCGGACCAGATGGGCAAGCGCGAAGCCGTCCAGTGCGGGTTCCCGAAGGACAACATCGCCGTCTGGGACGCGACGAGCACGCAGGGGCTGGAGGAGGCCGGGCAGGTCATCCAGGAGGCCACCGAGAAGTTCATGGTGGGCCGCACGAAGGGCATCCGGGGAACGCGTGCCGTGTTCTCCATGGGCGCGGAGACGGTCAACAAGGACACCATCAGGGCGGCGGGCCTCACGCCTGCGAAGCCGTCGGAGTATCAGCTGATCCCGGTGACCCGTGACGCCGGCATCCGCGACTGGGTCGTCGAGAGCGGGCACACGTACCGCACCGGGGGCGCGTACTACCAGCTGAGCAAGTCGGAGAAGATCCAGGCGCGGAAGCAGATCGCGGTGCTGGAGAAGAAGACGGACCGCATATACACGGGGCCCGAGGCCCGGGCGCTGCTCGGCCTCCCTGACGTCGAGGTCCGCGTCAAGCCGGACCACAACGACGACTTCACCATCTTCGTGCAGAGCACCAGCGTGAACCGCAAGCTCGTGGCGAACACGCGGCTGCTGCTGATGATCTGACGGGCCGACGGGCCCGCGCCGCCCCTGAGCGCCGTGCGCGGAGCGCGCGGCGCCCGACGCCCGGCGTCAGTCGTCCGAGGGAGCGAGCGCCCGTGCCGCGCGTGCCAGGGCGTTCCGCACCCGGTCGGTGTCCGCCTCTGTCGTGCGCCAGTTGCTGAAGGCGGCGCGCAGCGCGGGCGTTCCGTGGAGGACCGTGGGGGTGAGGAACGCCTCGCCGGAGTCGGCGACCGTCCGTGCGAGGGTGCCGAGGCGCTCCGGGGTCGGGGCGTCGGTGAGCGTGAAGCAGACGACGTTCAGGTGTACGGGCGCAAGGAGTCGCAGCTCCGGCAGGGCGGAGATGCCCTCGCCGAGCCGGCGGGCCAGTGCGGCGCAGCGCTCGACGATCTCGGAGTGGCCTTCGCGCCCGTACGCGGTCAGGGAGAACCAGGTGGCCAGGGCGCGCAGCCGCCGGGAGTTCTCCGGGGTCAGGTGGAGGAAGTCTGGGGTGCCGGTGGGCAGGCCGAGATACGGCGACTCGTTGTGGAAGACGCGCACCTGGAGGTCCTGGCGGCGGGTGAACTGGACGGCGGCGTCGTAGGGGACGTTCAGCCACTTGTGCAGGTCCACGCAGATCGAGTCGGCGGCGTCGAGCCCCTCGACGAGGGAGGCGTGTACGGGGGAGAGCGCGGCGAACGCGCCGAAGGCGGCGTCCACGTGCAGCCAGAAGTCGTACCGCTCCTTGAGGGCGGCGATGGCCCGCAGGTCGTCGAAGTCGACGGTGTTCACGGTGCCGGCGTTGGCGACCACGACGGCGGGCCGCCCGCCCAGCGCTTCCAGCGCCTCGGCCAGCCGGGTGACGTCCACGGCCTCGCGCTCACCGCCGAGGAGCGGCACGGAGCGCAGGCGGTCGCGGCCCACGCCCAGGACGGACAGCGCCTTGGTGATGCTGGAGTGCGGGCTGCCGGACAGCACGTCGACGGGGCCGAGCGCGGCGGCTCCCTCGCGGGACACCGAGACGCCCAGGCGTTCGCCCAGCCACTCCCGGGCGACGGCCAGTCCCACGGTGTTGGACATCGTGGCGCCGCTGACGAACGCGCCCTGGTGCGCCTCGCTCAGCCCGAAGAGCTCGCGCAGCCAGCCCAGCGTCTCGCGCTCCAGCGCGTCGGCGGTCGAGCCGCCGCCGCTGGAGCCGTTCTGGTCGTAGGCACCGGTGAGCCAGTCGCCGGTGAGGGCCGCCGGGGTGGCGCCGCCGGTGACGAACCCGAGGTAGCGCGGCCCCGCCGAAGCGGAGAATCCGGGCTCCCAGCGCCGGGCGAACTGCTCAAGCGCGCCCTGCGCGCCGACGCCGGCGGCCGGGAGCGGACCGGGATCGGGGGCCTTCGCCGCGCCGGCGACCGGCCGCTCGCCGAGCTGGGAGAGCTCACGGGCCGCGAAGTCGCGGGCGGACTGGAGGAGTTCGGGGAGCCGGTCGAGATCGGCGGCGAGCGTGGGATGCATGGCCGCAGCGTAAACAGGCCATCGGGGTGAGCACGGGGGCCAATCTCGGATAAGTGGCCTTGGATATGGGATCCACATGCTTCTGGAGCGGCTCGCGTGGCCCTGGAGGAGTCCGCGCGCGGGCCGTCAGGTCATCCGTTCGACCAGGTGGGCCAGAGTGCCTTCGGGGCTGCCGGATGCCCCTCGCGAGACCTCGCCCACGTTCCCGCGCTGGTCAGGTGGTGTCTCGGAGGACTCGACGGCAGGCGTGCGCCCCCTTCGCGCGCCGGCGCACCTCCTGAAGGAAGTCGAGCGCCGGTCGCTCGCCAAATGGCGCCGTCCCGCCCCCAGCGACCCTGCTGCTTCCTTCTGCGCCGGTCGCGCCTCCTGGTGAGAGAGCAGCGGCGCGCGCTCGCTGAATCAAGTGAACCCGGCCGGGTGTGTGTTGGTCCGCTTATGTCATCGGGCAACTTCCCGTCCGGCGGTTGCATCCGTTGAGAGGGACACGATGACGAGCCACGCTACCGAAGCCGAGCTGGAAGACCTTCTGAGCCAGGCCCTGCACGCCACGGGAACAGACGGGCGATGGGTGACCGACGCGGACGACATGTGGTGCCGTGTCGCACCCCGGTCCGGGTCCGGGGCGCGGCGCGAGCAGGGCTGGAAGCTGCATGTGTCGGCGACGGCCGCGTCCGCTCCGGCGGTCCTCGCGAAGGCGCTGGAGGTGCTGCTGCCGCAGGAGTCGACGTTCAAGTTCGCCCGGTCGCGGGAGAAGGTGAGCGCGCTCAACTCCAGGGCCACGCCCCGGGGGAGCTCGGGCAAGTTCATCACCGTCTACCCTCGCTCGGACGAGGACGCGGTCCGGCTCGCCCAGGAGCTGCACCGGGTGACGGCGGGGCTGGCGGGGCCGAGGATCCTGTCGGACCAGCCCTATGCCGTGGGCAGTCTGGTGCACTACCGCTACGGCGCCTTCGTGGGCCGGCGGGGGCTGTCGGACGACGGTCTGCTGGTGTGGCTGATCGAGGACCCCGACGGCAATCTCGTCGAGGACAAGCGCACCGGCCAGTACGCCCCTCCCCCCTGGGCGGTCTGTCCCTTCCCCGCCACGGTGCCCGTGGCGCCGCGGACGGCGGCCGCGGCGAGCGGGCCGGTGGTGATCGGCGGTCGCTTCGCGGTACGGGAGGCGATCCGGCACACGAACAAGGGCGGCGTCTACCGGGGCACCTGCGTGCGCACCGGCTCCCCGGTGGTGATCAAGGAGGCCCGGCCGCACGTGGAGGCCGACTCCTCGGGCTACGACGTGCGGGACTGGCTGCGCGCCGAGGCGCGGACGCTGGAGAAGCTCCAGGGCACGGATCTCGCTCCCCTCTCACTGGGACTGTTCGAGCACGGCGGGCACCTGTTCCTGGCCCAGGACGAGGTGCCGGGCGTGGCCCTGCGTACGTGGGTGGCCGAGCGCTTCCGCGACGTCGGTGCCGAGCGCTACCGCGGTGAGGCACTGGCCCAGGTGGTCCGGCTGGTGGACCTGGTCGCCTCGGCGCACGCCCGCGGTCTGGTCCTGCGGGACTTCACGCCCGCCAACGTCATGGTCCGCCCGGACGGTGAACTGCGCCTGATCGACCTGGAACTCGCCGTCCTGGACGACGACTCCCCGCTGCCGACCCGGGTGGGGACCCCCGGGTTCAGTGCCCCGGAGCGCCTGGTCGACGCACCCGTCTCACCGACAGGCGACTACTACAGCCTCGGCGCCACGGTGTGTTTCGTCCTGGCCGGGAAGGTGCCGAACCTGCTGCCCGAGGAGCCCGGCAGCAGGCCCGCGGAGCAGCGGCTCGCGGCCTGGCTGGAGTCCTGTACCGAGCCGCTTCGCCTGCCGGAAGGTCTGGTGGAGATGATCCTCGGGCTGATGCGGGACGACCCCGGCGAACGCTGGGACCCGGCACAGGCCCGCGAGGCCCTCCACAGGACGGACCTGGCATCGGCGAACGCGGCGACACAAGTGCCGGCACCGACGAAGGCGGCGCGGCCCGGGTCGTACGGCGCGACCTGCCGGACCGCACCCGACGACGACAGCCCGTACGACGCGGTGGCCGGGATCGTGAACCACCTCGTCGACTCGATGACCCCGGCGGACGAGCGGCGGCTGTGGCCCGTGTCCACCATGGCCGGCGAGGCCGACCCCTGCACCGTGCAGCAGGGCGCGGCCGGTGTCCTGGCCGTACTGACGCGGTACTTCGAACTGTCCGCCGACCCGCGCCTGCCCGAGGTGATCTCCACCGCAGGCCGCTGGATCGCCGACCGCACCGACCTCCGCTCCGTACGCCCGGGCCTGCACTTCGGGGGCCGCGGGACGGCCTGGGCGCTGTACGACGCCGGGCGCGCCGTCGACGACCGCCGGCTCACCGAGCACGCGCTGGCCCTGGCGCTGGCGCCGCAGCGGTCCACGCTGCACTTCGACATCACCCATGGCGCCGCGGGCAGTGGCCTCGCCGCCCTCCACCTGTTCCGTCGCACCGGTGACGCGCGCCTCGCGGAACTGGCCGTCGAGGCGGCCGACCGGCTGGCCGCCGCCGCACGGCGCGAGCCGTCCGCCGTGAGCTGGCCCATTCCCGCCGAAGCCGCCGCCGCGGAGGGCGCGGCCGGGGAGAGCGGCAAGCGCTACCTCGGCTTCGCCCATGGGACGGCCGGCATCGGCTGCTTCCTGCTCGCCGCCGCGGCGGTCTCGGGCGCCGACGCCCACCGGGAACTGGCGCTTCAGGCGGGCGAGCACCTGCTGGCCGCCGGCCGGCTCGTCGGCGGCGCGGCCCAGTGGCCCGCCCAGGACGGCGACGTGCCCACGGCCCCGTACTGGTGCCACGGCTCGGCAGGCATCGGCACGTTCCTCCTGCAGCTGTGGCAGGCCACCGGCGACGACAGGTACGGCGAGGCGGCCCGCCGCAGTACCCACGCCGTCGCGGAGCGCGCCACCCGCGCCGCCCTGACCCAGTGCCACGGACTCGCGGGCAACGGCGACTTCCTCCTCGACGTGGCCGACGCCACCGGGGATCCCGCCTACCGCTTCATGGCGGAGCGCCTCGCCCGGCTCATCGTCTGCGAGCGGGCCGAGCGCCGCGGCCACGTGGTCTTCCCCAACGAGTACGGGGACGTCTCGACCAGCTGGAGCGACGGGTCCGCGGGCATCCTCGCCTTCCTCCTGCGGACCCGCCACACAAGCCCCCGGCACTGGATGGTCCAGCTGCCGGAGTGAGCGACAGGGTTCCCTGTCGCCGACCAGAGAAGAAAAGGGAGAAAGCCATGGAAAACCAGGACCTCGAGCTGATCGCCCGCCTTCACGCCCTCCCGGAGACCGAGCCGGTCGCCGTTGACGGATCGTTCTCCGGCACGTGCGAGTGCATCGGCCTGCTGACGCTCCTCAACACCGTCTGCATCGGCATCAGCTGCGCGTAGCACCGCGGCACGGTCCGGCCGGCGGCCACAAGCCCGGGAGGCCGCCGGCCGGACCACTCCTGTCCGTCACACGAGTGTGTCCCCTCCCCCGTCTCCGCGCACACCCTGCCTGGCCGCGGGCAGCGAACCCGTAAACGAGGTCCAGACGACATGCAGCCACCCGCCGGTGATGACGATCCCGCCCGCGCGGCCCTCCTGACGGCCGCCGTCACCAGCCCGCACGCCACCCCCCACCCGTCTGCCCCGCCGGTGTACGCGATCAGCACGCGCGGTCTGGTCAAGAGCTACCCGGGGCCCCAGGGCACCACCATCCACGCCGTACGCGGACTGGACCTGGACGTGCCACAGGGGCAGACCTTCGCCTTCCTCGGCCCCAACGGAGCGGGGAAGTCCACCACCATCGCGATGCTGTGCGCCCTGGCCCGCCCGACCGCCGGTCACGCCACCGTGGCCGGCGCCGACGTGCTCACCGAGCCCCACCGGGTACGGCAGCGGGTGGGCATGCTCTTCCAGCACAGCGCCGTGGACCCGGACCTGACGGTGGAGCAGAACCTGAACATCCACGGACGCCTCTACGGGCTGCGCCGCCGCCACGCCCGCCGGCGCGCGGAGGAGGTGCTCGACATGGTGGGCCTGGCCGACCGGCGCCGCTCCCCCGTGCGCACCCTGTCCGGCGGCATGCGGCGCCGCCTGGAGATCGCCCGCGGCATGCTGCACGCCCCGAGCGTGCTGTTCCTGGACGAACCGACCACCGGGCTCGACCCCCATGCCCGCGCCCAGGTCTGGGAGCACCTGCGCGCGCTGCCCGGCCGCCACGGCAGCACGCTCTTCGTCACCACCCACTACCTGGAGGAGGCGGAGAACTGCGACGCGATCGCCATCATCGACCGCGGCCGCCTGGTGGCCCAGGGAGCGCCCCGCGCGCTCAAGGACGCGATCGGCGACGACCGGGTCGTACTGCACACCAGCGACGACGCGCTGGCCCAGCACATCGTGCGGCGGATCGCGCCGGCCGGCCGGACCGTCACGGCGGACGCGGGCGGCGTCTGTCTGCGCGTGCCGGGTGGCAGCGCCTTCATTCCCCGCCTGTGCGCGGCGCTCGAGGGCCACGGCATCGCCGTGCACGCCGCTTCCGCGACCCCGCCCACGCTCGACGACGTCTTCTTCCACCACACCGGGCGCAGCCTGAACGCCACCGCGGCCGGCCAGCAGCCGGCCGGCGCCGCCACGTCCGCCACGTCCGCCGCTGCCACAGAGACCGGAGGCGGCCGATGACCACACTCCCGCTCCCCACCACCGTCGCCTCGGACGGCTTCGGCGGCGAACGGCCCAGCCGCCTGCGGCGCGAGATGCGCGCGATCGGCGCCCTGGTCCACCGCGATCTGCTGCGCCTCGCCGGCCAGCGCGCCCACACCGCGCTGATGCTGCTCCACCCGGTGCTCTATCTGCTCATCCTCGGCGGCGGACTGACCGCCCTCATCCCCCGCGCCTCGCTGGGCGTCGGCTACCAGACCTATCTCTTCCCCGGCATGCTGATGATGACGGTGCAGACCCCGGCCCTCATGGTCGGCGTCCGTCTGATCACCGACCGGGAGAGCGGCTATCTGCGCGAGCTCCTGATGGCTCCGGTCAGCCGCGTCACCCTGCTCCTGGGCAACTGCGCCGGCGGCACCATCGTCGCCACGGCCCAGGGCGCCGTCCTGCTCAGCCTCGCCGGCGTCGCCGGCCTGCCCTACGACCCGCTCCTGCTGGTGCTGCTCCTCGCCGGCATGGTCCTCGCCTCGTTCACCATCACCGCCCTGGCCCTGGCCCTGGCCGTGAGCCTGCGCAGGTCGGAGACGTTCCACATGCTCCTCGGCCTGGTGATGATGCCGCTGCTGTTCCTCTCCGGCAGCTTCTTCCCGTTCAAGGCGCTTCCCGGCTGGGCCCACACCCTCGCGGCCGTCAACCCCCTCGCGTACGCGGTCGACCTGCTGCGCCGTCTGATCGCCTGGCAGGTACCGGGGCAGGAGGCGGTGAGCGGCATCGCATGGGCGGGCCGGCAGCCGCCGCTGCCTCTTGAGGCCGCCCTGCTCCTTGCGGGCGGCGCCGTCGCCCTGTGGTGGGCGGCCCACCGCTTCAACCGCCCCGAATGACGCCCCCGAGACCGCGGTGCGGCGCCGGCCTGGACCGGCGCCGCACCGTGGCCCGCACCGCAGCATGGCCCGTACCGCAGCGTGGCTCGCGCCCAGGTGGGCGTCAGCGGCTCTCGCGCAGCACCATCGCCGAACCGCCGCCGCGCCGCTTCGGCTCGGCGACCGCTTCGAGCCGGCCGCCGGGCAGGAATTCCAGCGCCGCCACGGCCCCGATCTCCGGGGAGGGAGTGAAGGTGCTCGGGGCCGGGACGAAGCGGTGACCCAGTGCTTCCAGTGCCCCGCGCTCGGCGGAGTCGAGGAAGGCCGGCTCGGCCTCGGTCGCGACCCGGTTGCGCTGGGACAGACGCGGCGCCGCGACGGCCTCGGGCAGCGGCATGTCCAGGTCGAGGCGGTTGACGAGGGTCTGCAGCACCGTGGTGATGATCGTGGCCCCGCCGGGGGAACCGACGGCGAGCATCGGCCTGCCCTCGTCGAGGACGATCGTCGGCGACATGCTGCTGCGCGGACGCTTGCCGGGCCCGGGCAGGTTCGGGTCGGGGACTCCGGCGGTCAGGGGCGTGAAGTCGAAGTCGGTCAGCTCGTTGTTCAGCAGGAACCCGCGGCCGGGCACCGTGATGGCCGAGCCGCCGGTCTGCTCGATCGTCAGGGTGTACGAGACGACGTTGCCCCAGCGGTCCGCGGTCACCAGGTGCGTGGTCGAGGGGCCCTCGTACGGCTCCTGGCTGCCCGTGCCGCGGGTGCAGGCCGAGCCCGGCGCCCGGGGGTCGGCCGGCGCCAGCGGACTGCTCAGCGCGGTGTCGGGGCTGATCAGGCAGGCCCGGTCCTTCGCGAACTCCTTCGACAGCAGTTCCCGCGTGGGCACGTCCGAGAAGGCGGGATCGCCCACCCAGCGGTTGCGGTCGGCGAACGCGATCCGGCTGGCCTCCAGGTAGTGGTGCAGCGCCGAGATCCTGTCGGCCTTCGACAGGCGGAAGTTCTCCAGGATGTTCAGTGCCTCGCCCACGGTCGTGCCGCCGGAGGAGGACGGCGCCATGGAGTAGACGTCAAGGCCGCGGTAGGTGGTGCGGGTCGGCTCCCGGCGCAGCGGCGTGTAGCGGGCGAGGTCGGTCCTGTCCATCAGGCCGGGGCGCACCACGCGACCGGAGCCGGGCGCGACCGGCGGGTGCTGCACGGTGCGCACCACGTCGCGGCCGATGTCCCCGCGGTAGAGCGCTCCGGTCCCCTCACGGGCGAGCTCGCGGTACGTGCGGGCGAGGTCGGGGTTGCGGAAGCGGGAGCCGACCACGGGCAGTTCGCCACCGGGCAGGAACAACGCGCTGGTGGAGGTGAAGGCGCGGAAGCGGTCCTCGTTCATCGCCGTCTGGGCACGGAACTCGTCGTTGACGACGAAGCCGTTCTCGGCCAGGCGGGTGCCCGGCCTCAGCGCGGCCGCCAGCGGGATCGTGCCCCAGTCCTTCAGCGCCTTGTCCCAGGTGGCCGGGGTGCCCGGGACGCCCACGGACAGACCCGAGTTGACCGCCTCGGGGAAGGGGATGGCCTTGCCGGTCGCCGGGTCGGTGAACGAGTCGGAGCGCATCGCCGCCGGAGCGGTCTCCCGCCCGTCGATCGTGGACACCTTCCCGGTCCGGGCGTCGTAGTAGACGAAGTATCCGCCGCCTCCGATGCCCGCCGAGTAGGGCTCGACGACACCGAGCGCGGCGGCGGTGGCGACCGCCGCGTCCACGGCGTTGCCGCCGCGCCGCAGCACGTCGAGCCCGGCCCGGGAGGCGTACGGGTTGACGCTGGCGACCGCGCCTCCGCTGCCGACCGCGACGGCCTGCTTGGCGGGCGGGGAGAGGACGGCGCCGCCGTCGGGCGTGCCGGCGGCGGCGGGTGGCAGGAGCGGGAGGAGGAGCGCCGCCGCGGATGCGGCGACGGTGGCGGTACGACGGACGGCGAGACTCAAGACAGCCTCCGATGACCTGCGTTGACGAGGGGAATGATCAAAACCCTGGCATCCGCCCAGGCTGGTCGGCAACGACTCACCGCAAGATTTGCGGGAGTTCTGAGGTTTCCGGCCGGTAGCCCCGCCGGGGCCGACGGAGCGCGGGCTCCGCCTTCGACCGGAGCTCGCCGGCTACGGCGCCGTACGGCTGAAGGACCGGCGGTACGAGCGCGGTGGCACCCCTCGGCGTCGTACGAACTGCGCCCGCAGCACCGCCGCGCTTCCGAAGCCGACCTGGCGGGCGATCTCCTCGACGGGCAGGTCGGTGGTCTCCAGGAGTTCCTCGGCGCGGCTGAGCCGGAGGCCGAGCAGCCAGGCGTGCGGGGTGGTGCCGGTCGAGGCGGCGAAGCGGCGGGCGAAGGAGCGCCTGCTCATCAGGGCCCGGCGGGCCAGTTCCGCCACCGGGAGCGACTCGTGCAGGTTTCCCTGGGCCCAGGCGAGCACCTCAGCGAGCCGGTCGTCGTGGCAGTCCTCCGGAACCGGGGCGGCCAGGTACTGGGCCTGTCCTCCGTCGCGGTGCGAAGGCAGCACCAGGTCCCGGGCGATGGCGTTGGCCGTCGCGGCGCCGTACTCCCGTCGCAGCAGGTGCAGGCACAGGTCGAAGCCCGCGGCGGCCCCCGCGCCCGTGGCGATGCGACCCTGGTCGACGTAGAGGGCGTCGGGTTCGACGGCGACGTCCGGATGGCGCTCGGCCAGCAGATCGGCGAACCGCCAGTGGGTGGTGGCGCGCCGCCCGTCCAGCAGGCCTGCCGCGGCGAGCGCGAAGGCGCCGACGCAGTGCGCGGCGACCAGCGCGCCCCGCCCGTACGCGGCCGCCAGCGCGTCGAGCACCGCGGGCGGGGGCGGCGTCCGGAAGTCCGCCCACGGCAGGGCGATCACCAGGTCGGCCGTGGCGAGCCGCTCCAGCCCGTGCTCGACCATCAGCGGCAGGCCCACGTCGGTGCGGACCCGCCCGGGCCGGTCGGTGCAGAGCGCGAAGTCGAAGCGCGGCAGTTCCTGGCCGCGCGCGTCGAACACCTCCGCGACGATTCCGGCTCCGAGCATGCCGACACCCGGCGGCGCATAGGCGGTGATGATCTTGAACGGTGGCATTCCGGCAGTGTGCCATGAGCGGCGCACGCGTTGGCACGATTCCTGCGATCAGTGGCACCACGGCCACTCGTGGCACGACCGGCGGACGAGAAGACTAAGGGCCATGACGAACGCACCGCTCGGCCGCAGCGCCGCCTACACGATCCTGACCACCGGCTACACCCTCTCCACCGGCCCGGGAGTGGCTGCCACCGTGTCCTACGTCCACGACGGCGACCGCCATGTGATCGTCGACCCGGGCATGGTGGCCGGCTGCGACCGCATCCTCGGTCCGCTCGCCGAACTCGGGCTCACGCCCGACGACATCACCGATGTCGTCCTCAGCCACCACCACCCCGACAACACCATGAACGTCGGGCTCTTCGGCCAGGCCCGCGTCCACGACCACAAGGCGATCTACCACCACGACCAGTGGACCGACCGCGACGCCGAGGGGTACGAACTCTCCCCGTCCCTCCGGCTGATCCGCACCCCGGGGCACAGCGCCGAGGACATCACCCTGCTCGCGGGTACGGACGCGGGCGTCGTCGCCTTCGTCGGCGACCTGTGGTGGCGGCCCAACGGTCCGGTCGACGACCCCGTCGCCCCCGACCACGACATCCTGCGGGCGTCCCGGCTGCGGGTGCTCGACGCGGCATCCGTGATCGTGCCCGGCCACGGCCCCGCCTTCCCCGCCGACGACTCCGCACCGCGCTGACCAGGCCCGGCTCCCGCCGCTGCCGCAAGCCGGGGTACGTATCCTGCGGTCATGGACGACCCCGTACCGACCGCCCGCGCACTCGTGCAGGAGCGGTTTCCCGCCGCCCGGGCGGCCTTCCTCGCCGGCAGCGTGCTGACCGACCGCCGCACGGCCACCTCCGATCTGGACATCGTGGTCCTCCTGGACGGGCCGCCCGCCCCCAGCCGGGAGAACCTGGTCCACCGCGGCTGGCCCGTGGAACTGTTCGTGCAGACCGAGGCCGACTGGCGGAACTTCGCCGACCAGGAGACCGCCAAGCGCAGTTCGCCGCTGCTCGCCATGTGCTGCGAGGGCATGCTCCTGGTCGACAGCGACGGGCTCGGCGCCACGCTGCAGGCCGAGGCGGGCCGGCGCCTGGCCGCCGGCCCGCCGCCGCTCTCGGACCGCGAGCGGGACTACCAGCGTTACGTCCTCACCGATCTGCTCGACGACCTGCGCGGCTGCACGGATCCCGCCGAGCGGATACACCTGGTCGCCCACACGCTGCAACGCGCCTCCGAACTGGCCCTGCTGTCCGGCGGCCACTGGCTCGGCACCGGCAAGTGGCTGTCACGGCGGCTGGCGGCGGCCGCCCCTCGGCTGCACCTCGCGCTGACCGAGTCCGCCGCGCGGGCGGTCACCGGAGACACCGCCGCCTTCACCGCCGCCGTGACCGAGGTCCTGGAGCGAGCCGGCGGCCCGCTGTGGGACGGATACGCCATCCGATAGGCGGCACGGGCCACCGCCGCACCGCGCGGACCCCGTTCGCATGGACGTCCACCCGCCCGGCCCACACCCAACCCTGGGCTGACCCCCGTTCAGGAAAGTACGATCAAGCGATGTCCGACATCACCGAGACCACGCCCGGCTGGCTGAGCTCCGACGAGCTCAGCGCCGCCAGGGCCCATATGCCGATCCTGTACGTCGAGGCCGTACCCGTACGCGTGGACGACGCCGGCGAAGTAACCAGCATCGGACTGCTCCTGCGCATCGGCGCGGACGGAACCATCAGCCGCACCCTGGTCTCCGGCCGCGTCATGCACCATGAACGGATCCGCGACGCACTCCTGCGTCACCTGGAGAAGGACCTCGGCCCCGTCGCCCTGCCCCGGGTCCCGGCCTCCCTCCAGCCCTTCACCGTCGCCGAGTACTTCCCGACGGCCGGCATCACCCCCTTCCACGACCCACGTCAGCACGCCGTGTCCCTCGCCTACATCGTTCCCGTCACCGGCGACTGCCGGCCGCGCCAGGACGCGCTCGACCTGGTGTGGGTCAGCCCTCAGGAGGCGGCGTCGGTGGCCCTGCAGAGCGAGATGCCGGGCGGTCACGGCGTCCTGCTGAAGCAGGCCCTGGCGCATGTGGGGCACGTGTACTGAGTCCGCGGCCCGGCCTCACTCCCACGGCCAGCGGGCGTCACGACCGGCGTCCAGCAGTGGGATCATGCCGAACGCCGCGTCCGTGAGGCCGCCGAGCGCGTGCCGGTTGCCGCCGCCGGAAGGCATCGCGGCCTCGCGGTAGCCGGCCATGTTCCACATGTACACGGGGACGTGCTTCGGTATCAGGTCGTCGATGCGGGTCTCCGGCATGCCGTTGTACGCGTAGCAGTTCGACGGCAGCCAGCCCGGTCGCGTCTGCTCGTCGGTGACGACGACGACCCGGTCGTGACCCGCGTAGTACTCCTTGACCGCCGACGGGATGTCCGTGCCGGGAATCTGTCCGAACCGCTCGACCAGGCGCAGCACGCTGCCGCCCCGCGGAACGGCGATCTCCCGGGCGCTCTGCCCGAACTCCACCAGCGTCGGTGCCTGGGCTCGTACGGCGAGCGCCGCGCCGAACACGGCGGCCTGCTCGGCGAGCGGGATGTCGGACCGGTTGGGCGTGGAGTACCCGTACCCGGGGAACATGCTCGGGCTGCGGTCGACGAGGATCAGCGTCCGCCCCGGCAGGGCGGGCACGTTGGCCAGCGAGTGGCCGAGGGCCTGCTCCAGGGCGTGGCCCCAGCGCAGAGACGGCGCCGCCCGGTACGCGGCCCAGAACCGGAACGGGAACATCCGGGAACGGCGTACCTCGTCGGCGTCGGCCAGCCGCGCCGCGACGCGCGCGGCGGTCTCGTCGCCGACGCCGGCCTCGTCGAAGTTCCGCAGGTTCCGGACGAGCGCCATCAGCCCCATGGACGGGATGACCGCCTCCCACGCGGTGGCGTCCATGGGGCCCTGGAGCCAGCCCGCGAGCGCCTCCCACGTCATGCCCGCCTTCGCCAACGCGTCCCGCTGCTCCGGGTCGTGGAGCAGCGGGCGCCGGTCGGCGACGGGCAGTCTCAGCAGCGACGCGCGCCGGACGAGCATGTCCAGCCGCGGCGGGATGTCCTCGCCGCGGCCGTGGCGGCGGTCGATGGCGTGCTTGAACAGCTCGCCCTGCCACGGCTTGTCCGGGTGCGGAGCGGCGTGGACGAGTTCGAGGACGTCGCCGAAGCGGTAGCCCCTGGCGTCGGTGTCGTACGTGAGCAGGGAACGCTCGTTGTAGAGGCGCCGGACGGCGTCGGCGACGCCGCGCTTGACCGGCTTCGGCAGGCGGCGCCCGTAACGTGCGGTCCAGTAGCCGAGCATCTCGCCGGGCTCGTCGGCGCGCTGGAGCACGGAGTCGATGACCGAGCGGTTCGACCAGGACGCGACGCCGGGGCCGGAACCGGCCGCCCGGGCGGGCACGGCCCGGGCGGCACCGTCGGCGTCGAGGCGGGCCTTGACGAACTCGGCGGCGCCGACGAGCGACGCCGTGCGCATGTTGCCGCCCGTGCGGAGCCATGCGAGCAGTCCGGCGGTCCAGGCGGGGTCCTCGACGGCGAGCTGCCGCACGAGGGCGGTGAAGCGGTCGTCCCGGGCGTCGGCCTTCTCGTAGAAGGTGTCGGAGCCGACGGTGTTGGCGACGGCCAGGAGGAACAGCTCGCTCCTGGCGTCGCGCAGGTGCCCGGCGGCGCCCTCGTGGGTGCGCGTCGGCTCCCCGGTCGTCGTGACGGGCGAGCCTGCCGACGGGCGGGCCCTGCGGAGGTTGAAGCGTGCCATGGGGGTTCCCCTCACGTGTGGAGGGGAGGCGCGGCGTGGGGGTGCCCGAGATCGGATCGGATGGGGAGACAAGGTGCTCTGGGCCGCTGAGCTACCGGCGCCCGAAGCGCCGGGCGGGATTCGAACCCGCGTCACCCCATTAACAGTGGAAGTATCCCCGGCCTGCGCACCGGGCACCCCGCCGCCATCTGCCTCCCGAGATCAGTAGTGGCCTGCGGCGTGGTTTCTGTGGAAGAAGTATCCGCGGGCCTGCGCACCGGGAGGTGCTGGTGGATCTCACCGTAGCCGTGCGTCCCTCCCGCCCCAACCGGTTTTCCGGCAGACGTCACGTGCTGTCCCGATCCCGTCGATCTTTGGCCCGCGGCCGGTTTTCCGGTGGGCGGGCCTTCGCGCAGGATGAGCGCATGGCTCTTGAGATGCGCGAACGCTGCGAACGCTGTGAGACGACCGCCCTGCCCGTCGACGCCCCCGCTCGGATCTGTACGTACGAGTGCACGTTCTGCGTGCCGTGCTCCGATGCCATGAGCGACAGGTGCCCCAACTGCGGTGGGGAACTGGTGGCCAGGCCGCGCCGCGCCGTCTGAGGCTCCCCTGTCACGACCGCGACGACTGCGGTCCGTCCCGCCGGGCCCCCTTCCCGGGGCCCTGGGCGTCCAGTGCCTCGTCGAGGGTCGTGGCGGCCATGATGAGGGAGAGATGGGTGAACGCCTGCGGGAAGTTGCCCAGTTGCTCGCCGCTCGGGCCGATCTCCTCGGCGAACAGGCCGACGTGGTTCGCGTAGGTGAGCATCTTCTCGAAGGTGAACCGGGCCTGCCGCACGCGTCCCGCGCGGGCCAGCGCGTCCACGTAGAGGAAGGTGCAGAGGCTGAAGGTGCCCTCGGCGCCGCTCAGTCCGTCCGGGGAGGCGACCGGGTCGTAGCGGTGGACCAGGCTGTCGTGGACGAGGCCGTGTTCGATGGCGTCGAGGGTGGTCAGCCAGAGCGGGTCGGTGGGGTTGAGCAGGCCGGTGCGGGGGATCAGGAGCAGGGAGGCGTCCAGGACGTCGCCGCCGAAGGACTGGACCAGGGCCTGGCGTCGTTCGCTCCAGCCGCGGTGCAGGACCTGCGCGAAGATCTCGTCGCGGGCGGCCCGCCAGGTGTCGAGGGCGGCGGGCCGGCCGAACTCCTCGGCGAGGCGCAGCCCGCGGTCGAAGGCGACCCAGGACATCACGCGGCTGAAGGTGAAGTCCCGCTGTCCGCCCCGGGTCTCCCAGATGCCCTCGTCGGGGCCGTCCCATGACTTGGCCAGCCAGTCGAGCAGGGCGGACACCGCCTGCCAGCCCCGGTAGGTGGGCTGGGTGTCCAGGCCCCGTCCCTGCGCGAGGGCGTACAGGGCCTCGCCGTAGATGTCGAGCTGCAGCTGGTCCGCCGCACCGTTGCCCACGCGTACGGGGGCGGAGCCCCGGTATCCCTCGAAGTCCTCCAGGATCTCCTCGGGCAGCCAGGGGTCGCCGTCCACCCGGTACATGATCTGCAGCGGCCGGGCCCCGCCGGCGGGTGCCGCGGCCCGTTCCGTCACGCGGTCGGTGAGCCAGCCGGTGAACGCGGCGGCCTCGTCCACGAATCCGAGGTCGAGCAGGGCCCGTACGGCGAGCGAGCCGTCGCGGATCCAGGTGTAGCGGTAGTCCCAGTTGCGCTCGCCGCCGACGCGTTCGGGAAGGCCGAGGGTGGCGGCGGCGACGGGAGCGCCGGTGGGCAGATAGGTGAGCAGCTTCAGGGTGATGGCCGAGCGGTGCACCATGTCCGGCCAGCGGCCGCGGTAGTGGGCGGTGCCCACCCACCGCTGCCAGAACTCGACGGCGTCCCACAGCGCCGTCTCGGCCGCGTGGGAGTCCGGCAGCGGCGGCGCCTCGGCCTCCGGGCCGTCCACGGTGAACGCGGCGCCGGCGAGGCCGCCTTCGGTGAGCGTGAGCCTGCCCTGGATGTCGTACGGGCCGTCCTGCTCCATGGGGACGTTGGACTGGAGGAACGCGGCGATCCCGGGCGCCCGGAAGGTGGCCGTGAGGCCGTCGAGGCTGGTCTCGTGCGGGTTGCTGCCGAAGCCGAAGCGCGGCCGGCATTCCAGGGTGAAGGTGACGGTGCCCCGGGTGCACCGCATCAGGCGCAGGATGGCGTGCCGGTCGGTGCGCCGCCCGGTACGGTCGGGGGGCATCCAGTCCATCAGCTCGCCGACGCCGTCCGGGGACATGAACCGGGTGACGAGCAGCGCGGTGTCGGGGTAGTAGAGCTGTTTCACCGTCACGTCGGGCGCGTCGACGGAGAGCCGGAAGTAGCCGCCCCGGTCGTGGTCGAGCAGCGCGGAGAAGATGCCGGGCGAGTCGAAGCGGGGGGCCGCGAACCAGTCGACCACGCCTTCGTGCGAGATGAGCGCGGCGGTCTGCAGATCGCCCACCAGGCCGTGATCGGCGATGAGCGGATAGCGCTTCATCCCTCCACTATCGGCGAGGGCGGCCGCCCCGGCCCGGCGGCACCGGGCCGGGAGCGGGGCGGCCGGCACCGGGCCGGAGCGGGGGGCCGCACGGGGCGGCGCCGGGATGCCGAAGCGACACCGATGGCCAACAATTGACCTGAGGACCGGCAGGTCGTGGTGGGGGCTGATCCAGCTGTTTTCCGCTCGGGGACCTTCCTATCCGCACGCGGCGGTGCCATGAACGCACGAAGCCCGGACAAGGGCGGCCGACCGGAGCCACGGCAGGACCAGAAGCACAGTCGCAAGCAGGCGCGCAAGAGCGGCCTCTACCGGCTCGGGCACTGGTGCGGCCGGCATTTCATCATCGTCATCGCGCTGTGGCTGGCGGCCGTCGCCGGACTTCAGATCGCGAACCGGACGGTGGGCGGCCAGTACTCGGACAACTTCTCCCTTCCCGGGGTGCAGTCCTCGGACGGCCTGAACGTCCTGACGGCGCACGATCCCGCGGCCGGCGGATACGGGGCCCAGATCGTCCTGAACCGGCCGTCCGGGCCGCTCACCCAGGAGTCGTCGGCCGTGAACTCGGCCGTCGCGGCGCTCCAGAAGCTGCCCGACGTGCTCAGTGCGCAGAACCCGCTGCCGCCGCCGGGCACCACCCCGCCGCCGCCCTCCTCGACCCCCAACACCGGGCCGCTGTCCACGGACGGCAAGACCGCGTACATCACCGTGCGCTTCAGCGTGCCGCCGTCCACCCTCGGCACCGACTACCTCAACGGCGTCGACGCCGCCGTGCAGCCGCTGCGCGCCGCCGGCGTGACCGTCGAGTACGGCGGCTCGCTCGGCGAGCTCGCCCGGCCCGCGCCCGACGACCGCACCAGCGAGGCCATCGGCTTCGCCGTCGCGATCGTGGTCCTGCTCATCGGCTTCGGCAGCGTGATCGCGGCCGTCCTGCCGCTGATCACCGCGCTCATCGGCGCGATCTGCGGCCTCGCGCTGCTGGGCCTGATGGCGGCGGCCTTCGCCTTCGGCACGGTGTCGCCGACCCTGGCCACCATGATCGGCCTGGGCGTCGGCATCGACTACGCCCTGTTCCTGATCACGCGGCACCGCCAGAACATCATGAACGGGCACGATCCGGCCGACTCCGCCGGCCTGGCGACCACCACCAGCGGCCGGGCCGTGCTCGTCTCCGGCTGCACGGTGATCATCGCCCTGTCCGGGCTGTGGGTCTCCGGCGTCACCTTCATCGGCAAGCTCGGCCTCGCCGCGGGCTTCACCGTGATCACCGCCGTCATCGCCGCGCTCACCCTCGTCCCAGCCATGCTCGGGCTCGTCGGCCGTCACATCGACCGCTTCCACGTGCGCAAACCCGTCGCCGAGACCGACGCCGAGCCGGGCGCCGCCGCGCACGGCACCTGGCACCGCTACGCGCAGCGCGTGGAGAGACGCCCGTGGTGGTTCCTGGTCTGCGGGGTCGTGACCCTGCTGATCCTGGCCTTCCCGCTGCTGTTCATCCAGCTCGGTCACATCGGCGACGGCGCCGACCCCAAGTCCTTCACGGACCGGCGGGCGTACGACCTGATCTCGACGGCCTTCGGGCCCGGCGCCAACGGTCCGCTGACGCTGGTGGTCGACCAGTCCGCCGTGCCCCCCCAGGACCGGGCCGCGCTCGCCACCAAGCTGCAGCAGTCGCTCACCGGTGTGCCGGACGCGGCCTCCATCACCCCGCTGCAGGCCACCCCCGACGGTGACGTCCTCGTCGGCACCGCCTACTCGGTCGCCTCACCGCAGGACGAGCGCACCACGGACCTCACCAACAACCTGGTCGACAACGTCCTGCCGCAGGCGGTGTCCGGGACGGACGCGAAGACGTACGTCACCGGCACCACGGCCGCCCAGGTGGACTTCCTCGACATCGTCTCCAGCCGGCTGCCGCTGATCATCGCGGTGGTCGTCGGGCTGGCGTTCCTGGTGATCCTGACCGTCTTCAGAGGCCTGCTGGTGGCCGTGAAGGCCGCCGTCCTCAACGTGCTGTCCATCGCCGCCGCGTACGGCGTGGTCGTGGCGGTCTTCCAGTGGGGGTGGGGCGGTCCCGCGCTCGGCGTGTCCGGGAAGGTGCCGATCGAGAGCTACGTGCCGATGATGATGTTCGCCATCGTCTTCGGACTGAGCATGGACTACGAGATCTTCCTGCTGTCGCGGGTCCGCGAGGCGTGGCTGCGCACGGGCGACCCGAAGGCGAGCGTGGCCCACGCCCTGGAGATCACGGCCCGGGTGATCACCTGTGCCGCGCTCATCATGGTCAGCGTCTTCGCGGCCTTCATCGTCTCGGACAACATCGTGGTCAAGATGCTCGGCCTCGGCCTGGCGGCGAGCGTGCTCATCGACGCGACGATCGTCCGGCTCCTCCTGGTGCCCGCCGTGATGACCCTGCTCGGCGCACGCGCCTGGTGGATCCCGCGCTGGCTCGACCGCATACTCCCGCACCTCGACACGGAGGGCGAGGCCGCGCTCGAGCGCGACGCGGCACCGGGCGACGGCGTGAAGGTGTAGCCCCGGGCACGAGGGTCCGCTGTCCGTTCACGGCGCGGTGGGCCGGGGAAGAATGGACGTCATGTCCCGGGAATCGGATCGGCGGATGCTCGAAGTCGCGGTCGAGGAGGCGCGCGCGGGTCTCGCCGAGGGCGGCCTGCCCATCGGCGCCGCGCTGTTCGCGCCGGACGGGCGCACCGTGCTCGGCCGGGGTCACAACCGTCGCGTACAGGACGACGATCCGTCCCTGCACGCCGAGACGGCCGCGTTCCGCGATGCGGGGCGCCGGCGCACGTATCGCGGTACGACGATGGTGACGACGCTGTCTCCGTGCTGGTACTGCAGCGGCCTCGTGCGGCAGTTCGGCATCTCGCGGGTCGTCATCGGTGAGGCGCGGACCTTCTACGGGGGGCACGACTGGCTGGCCGAGCACGGCGTGGAGATCGTCGTGGTGGACGACGCCGAGTGCGTCGCGATGATGACGGACTTCATCAGGGCGCGGCCGGAGCTGTGGAACGAGGACATCGGCGCATAGCCCGGCTCGACGCCCGTCGTACCTCCCTCAGCCGGTACGAAGGACGCGGAAACGACCGGGCCGCGCCGGGTCCCGGTCGGCGACCTGGAGGGGCGGCCAGGCCCATTGCCAGACGTCGATGCCCGGAACACGGGAGAAGCGGATCTTCCCGCGAGTGCCCTCGACGGCGACGTGCGGCCAGGAGGCGGCGATGCGGGTCCGGTCGAGGCCGTGTGAGCGCAGTACGTCGGCGAGGACGGTGACCGTGTCGTAGCCCTCGAAGGCGACGAAGGAGGGCGCTTCGCCCAGCCGCTCGCGCAGGGTCGTCCCGACGCGTGCGCCGAGCGGGCCGAGCGGCTCGGGCAGGTAGCGCAGGAACGGGATCGCCGTGCCGTCGTCGCCCAGCAGCGAAGCCCATTCGGGGAATTCCGGCTGCCCGGCCGGTGCGCCGATCAGGAGCTCGGCGAGGCGCCGGTCGTGGCGGACGGCCTTGACGACGGGCACCGCCGGCTCCGGGTGGCCGACCAGCAGCAGGAGGGCCGTCGCGCGATGGCGCACGAGTTCGTCGCACACGTCCGTCGGGGCGAGCGTGCTCATGTCGAGTTCGACGACGGTGCCGCCGCGAGGTGCGAGGTGGTCACGCAGGATGCGGGTTCCGGATGCCCAGTAGACGCTCGGCTGGATCGCCACGGCGATGCGGCTGTGGCCCGCGTCGAGGAGGAAGTCCGCGTAGAGGCGCCAGCCTTGGGACTGCGCCGGGGCGAGGCGCGCGACCCGGTCCGTCGGCTGTTCGGTGAGCGCGTCGAGGACGGCGGAGGAGCAGAGGTACGGCAGGCCGAGGGCGGCGGCCCGGGCGGCGGCGGCGCGGGCGACGACGCTGTGGTACTCCCCCGCCAGAGCCGTCACGCCCAGCTGGGCCAGCTCGTCCACGGCCACGGCGGCCTTCTCCGGATCGGCCGCGGTGTCGCGCACCACCAGCTCGAGTGGCCTTCCGGCGATTCCGCCGGCGCCGTTGACCTCGTGCACGGCCGTCTCGAGACCGGCGAGCAGGTGCCGGCCCGCCTCGGTCCAGCCGGGCCGGGACAGCGGGACGAGGGCGCCGATCAGGACCGACGGTCCGTCAGCCCGCGCCGCTCCGGGTGACGATGGTGACGTGGTCATGCGCCGGCCTCTTCCGGGTCGCTGTTGGTCGGGGTCAGCCGACTCGACACGCGGGCCAGCAGGTCGACGAGCAGCGCGCGCTCCTCGGCGCTGAACTCGTCGGCGATGTGCCGTTCGATGGCGACGGCCTTCGCGTCGGCCTGCGCGAGCAGCCGGCGTCCGTCGTCGGTGAGGTGCACCTCCGTCACCTTGCGGTGCCAGGGGTGCGGCCGGCGCGTGATCAGCTCCTTCGTCTCGAGGTTGGCGAGCACGGTGGCGATGGTCTGCGGGGTGACCAGGCACGCGCGGGCGAGCGCGGCGGCGGACAGCCCCGGGTGCTCGTGAAGCGTGTAGAGCGCCGCGTACTGCGGGACCGTCAGCCCGAGCGGCCGGAGGGCGGCGTGCTTCGCCGCCATCAGCTCCTGCTCGACCCGCTTGATGTGCAGGCCGAGGCGTTCGGTGACCGGCATGTTCATGGAGGGATCGTACGTCATCCATCCGATCGAACCCTGGCTTATGACAGAACTCTGATACATATAAGGCCTCTGTCATCGAACTCGTGCCGCTCGCGCTCTTCGCGTGCCGCTTCCTGGAGGCAATCCATGAACAGCCCCGAACTCCTCGACCACGTCGTCGCCGGGTCCGGCCCGGGCCTCGTCCTGATCCACGGCACCGGCGCCGACGCGACGTCGAACTGGGGGCCTCTCATCGACGAGATGTCGGACCGGTACACGGTCGTCGCCCCCAACCTGCCCGGCGCGGGCGCCACCGCCGTCGACCCCGCACCCCTCGACCTGGACGAACTCGCCGACCGGGTCGTCGCCACCGCCCGCGCCGCCGGACTGGAGCGGTTCCATCTGGCCGGTCACTCGGTGGGCTCGGCCATCGCCACGGCGGTGGCGGCCCGGCACCCCGAGGCCGTGACCTCGCTGCTCCTGCACGCCGGATGGGTGCGGACGACCCCGCGCGAGGCCTTCATGTTCGACCTGTGGGCGCGTCTGCTGCGGACCGACCCGGAGCTGCTGGCCCGCCAGTTGATCCTCAGCGCGATGGGCCCCGGTCTTCTCGGCGCTCTCGACGACGCCCAGTTCACCGAGATGGCCGCGGGTTTCACGGCCATGCTCGACGAGCGCATCCTCGGCCAGATCGAACTGGACGGCCGGGTCGACCTGAGCGAGGCCGTGGGGCGCGTCGCCGCCCCCACCCTCGTGGTGGCGAGCGAGGACGACCGGATCGTCCCGACCCACCACCAGCGCGAGCTGGCCGCCGCCATCGACGGCGCCGAGTACGTCCAGGTCCCCGGCGGACACGGGCTGCCGTTCGAGGACCCGGCCCGGTTCCTCTCGATCGTCACCGAGTACGTGGACAAGCTTCAGGCCCAGGCGCAGGCACAGGAGGGCGGGGCCTGAGCCGGGCCAGCGTACCGAGGCCGGAGTCAGCCGGCGCCGAGCAGCGCGCGCAGCCCGGCCGTTTCGATGACCTGGGCCCGCGACGGGAACACCCGGCGCAGCAGGACGTCGTGGACCTCGGGGTCCGGGTCGGCGACGCCGTCGGACAGGACGTAGAGCCGGTAGTCGCGATCGGCCGCGTCGGTGACGGTGGACAGGACGACACCGCCCGTGCTGATGCCGGAGACGACCAGCGTGGTGATGCCGCGCTCGCGCAGCCGGCGGTCGAGGTCGGTGGTGGACATGGCTCCGTAGCGGACCTTGCGCACGACGATGTCGCCGTCCTGGGGAGCCAGGCGCTCGTGGACGGCGGTGGCCGGGTCCTCGTCGTGCATCACCCGGTGCCGGGCCACCGGGGCGAAGGAGGTGTTCGCGGCCGGGACGGCGTCCCAGTCGGGTTCGGTGAAGCCGACGCGTACGTAGGCGATGGTGCCACCCTTGGCCCGTACGTCGGCGACGGCCCCTGCCACCCGGCCGAGCAGGGCCTCTCGGTCCGCTCCGTCGGGCAGCGCGGCCAGGATCGCGGGCTGGAAGTCCATGACGAGAAGGGCGGTGTGCGCGGGGTCGAGGGCAGGGGCAAGGTCGGGGGCGGTGCTCACGCGGGTGTTCTCCTTGCTGCGGCGATGGGTCATGCGTGGATACGGGACGGTTCCGGCTCGTGCCGCGGCGCCTCGTCGCGTCGGGGAAGCAGGAGCGGCGTGGCCAGGATGAGCAGTCCCGCGACCGCGAGGGCGGTGCGCGGGCCGGTGACGTCGGCGAGCAGTCCGCCGAGCGCGGTGAGGACGGCGATGGACGCCTGCTGGCCGACCGCCCAGGCCGACAGGGTGCGGGCGACCAGATGCCTGGGGGTGTGTTCGAGCCGGTAGGTGGCGAGCACCGGGGTGTACAGGCTCATGTTGACGATGATCGCCAGCTCGACGGCGATGACGGTGACGAGGCCGACGAGTCCGGGACGGACGAGGACCAGCCCGATCAGCCAGATCGCGCGCAGGGTGCCGACGGTACGGAAGACCCGGTGGCGGCCGTAGCGGGCCACGACGCGGGGGGCCAGACGGGAACCGACGAGTCCGCCGAGACAGGGAAGGGCGAAGGCGAGGCCGTACTGCCAGGGCGGGAAGCCGAGCCGGCGCAGCAGGAGCACGGCCAGCAGGGGCTCGGTGGCCATGATCAGACCGGAGACGAGCACGTTGTTGAGGTAGAGCGCGCGCAGGCCGCGATGGCCCATGATGTGCCGCCAGCCGTCGAGCAGTGCGCCGGCCCGGACCCGGCTGTCGCCGGTGGGCCGCGGCGCTTCCTCCCGGCCGCGGCCGGCGGTGAGCGCGAGTGCGGACAGCAGGTAGCTGAACGCGTCGGCCACCACGGTGACGACCGGTCCGAACACGCCGACCGCCGCCCCGCCGAGCGGCGGTCCGACCGCGATGGAGCTCCAGTTCGTGGACTCGAACCGCGCGTTCGCCACGAGCAGGTCGTCCGGCCGGACCAGGGCCTTGAGGTAGGCGCCGCTCGCCGCACCGAACGCGATCCTCGCCGCGGCGACCACGGCCGAGACCGCCAGCAGCTGGACGAAGCCGAGCCCGCCGAAGGCATAGGCGACCGGGATCGTCGCCATGGCCGCGAAGCGGGCGAGGTCCGCCGCGATCATGACCGGACGTTTGCGCCGGAACTCCACCCACGGCGCGAGCGGCACCGCGATCAGCGCGCCCATGGCCGGCCCCACCGCGGACAGCGCGGACACCTCGGCGGGGCCGGCGTGCAACACCAGTACGGCGATCAGCGGCAGGGCCCCGAACCCGAGGCCGGACCCGTAGGCGCTCACCGCGTACGCCGCCCACAGCCAGCCGAACGGCCGGCCCAGTCGTCTCCTGCCCACCATGCCCAGCACGCTCCCTCGACGTCCCACCCGAACCGCCCGAACAAACCGACGTTGATCAATATCGACGGATGAGAGCTAATCGAGCGGCACAACCGCAGGTCAAACAACCGCCCTGCCGTCTCCGCACAACCAACTGTTGTTCACTAAGGTGGTCGGCGTGGACATCGAAGCCGTACGCACCTTCGTCGCCGTCGCGGAAGCGGGCCAGTTCCAGAAGGCCGCCGCCGACCTGTCGATCACCCAGCAGGCCGTCTCCAAGCGCATCGCCGTACTGGAGCGCGACCTCGGTGTGCGGCTGTTCGCCCGTACGCCGCGCGGCGCCGAGCTCACCATCGACGGCCAGGCGTTCCTGCCGCACGCGCGCGAGCTGCTGCGCGCCGCCGAGCGGGCGGTGGCGTCCGTGCGCGCCGGGCGCCGTCCGCTGCGCGTCGACGTGCTCAACTCGCGCGGTGCGGCGTCGGGCCTGATGCGCGAGTTCCACCGCGCCTACCCCGACATCGAACTCGACGTGGTGATGCTGCTCGACATCGACACGGCCCTCGCCTCCATCCGGTCGGGTGCGATCGACGCGTCGTTCCGTGCCGTCGCCGCGCCCGGCCGGCCCCTTCCCGAGGACATCGAGTCCGTACGGGTGCTCGACGAGCCGCTCCAGCTGCTCACCGGCCCCGGCCACGCGCTGGCGGGCGCCCGGTCGGTGACCGTCGCCCGGCTCGCCGGGCACCGGATCTGGATGCCCGGCATCGTCCCCGGCAGCGAGTGGGCCGCCTACTACGAGGACCTCGTCGCCGAGTTCGGCCTCACGATCGAGGCGACCGGCCCCAACTTCGGCTCCGACGCGCTCCTCGACACCGTCGCCGACACTCCGGCCCTGGCCACCTTCATGAGCGAGCACACCCGGCTGGTCTGGCCCGCCGGCCACGGACTGCGCCGCATCCCGGTGACCGACCCGACGCTCGTCTACCCGCACTCGCTCCTGTGGCACCGCGACAACCCCCACCCCGCACTGGCCACCCTCCGCGCCCATCTCGCCGCCACGGGGGCCGGCCACGGCGCCGCCGGAACCTGGGCGCCGGACTGGGTTCTTCCGCGCTGAGCCGGCAGGCGACGGTGGTTCAGGCCGGGCGGGGGATGTACGCGAGTCCGTGCGCGCCGGGCTCGCCCAGCTTCGCGATGTCCAGCCTGGCCAGGGGCTCCAGCGTCTCCAGGTCGACCACGTCGACGGTGGAGGAGACGACACAGGCCACATGGGCGAGGCGTCCGTCGGGCGACGAGGTGATGGTCAGCGGGAAGAGCCCGACCTCGACGTCCCCGAGTCGCTTGTGCGTGTCGGCGGAGAACACCGTGAGGCGGCCCGGGGCGTGGCGGCCGAGCCGGGACACCGGGTCCGGAGCCATGCGCAGTTCGCCCGCGAGCAGCTTCCCGGTCGATGTCAGGTGCACCGGCAGGACGATGTCCTCGGTGGGCAGGATGTCGGTGACGGACGCGGCACGGGCGTCGATGACCCGGATTCCGGTGGCGGGCCGTTCGTCGGCGGGGCCGGAGAAGGAGCCGTAGGGCGCGGCGACGAAGGCGTGCGTGCCGTCGGCGGAGACGGCGAGCCCCTCACTGCCCGGCACCTCGACCTTCGCGGTGAGGACGCCGCGTTCGAGGTCGACGACCGAGACGAAGGGCGCCTCCTTGTTGGTGGCGAAACCCGTCCTGCCCGCCGGGTCGACAGCGAACCAGTGCGGGCCGGGCGCGTCCGTGTCGATCCGGCCCAGCGGACGACGGGTCCGCGTGTCGATCACGACGACTCCGCCGGGCCGGTCCTCCGTGCTCTCCACGCTGACGTAGAGACGGCGGCGCACCGGGTCGAGCGCCAGCCCGTGCGGCCCGTGTTCCGGGGCGAGGTCGACGACGTCGACGATGCGGCGGGTGTCGGGGTCGATGACGGTCAGTTCGGTGCGCCGGCCGCCGTTCGCGTGGTAGTAGCCCGAGTGGTAGGTGGTGGTGCACCACAGCAGGCGCTGCTCCGCGTCGAAGCACAACTCGTGCGGCTCGGCGAGGACTTCGGTCGTGCCGAGGTGCCGGTCGGAGGCGGCGTCGAAGAACGAGACGGTGGGTCCGCTCTGGCTGACGACCGCCAGCACATCGCCTTCTCGGCCGGCACGGGGGGACTGCTGCACAGCTGCTCCTTGAACAGGGTGAAGGGAATGCCACGCGGCTTCGCGGGCATCTCCCACTCTCCGCGCCGGCGGGCTCCCGCACCATGCAAAGATTGGCATCCGATCATTGCCTCAGACGTAAAGACGCACGTCAGTGGAGGTGAGGGAGCCATGGATCTCAACCTGCTGCGGGTCCTGGACGTCTTGCTCCAGGAACACAGCGTGACCCGCGCCGCCGAACGGCTCGGCACCTCGCCCGCGGCGGTGAGCCGTACGCTGGCCCGCCTCCGCCGTGCCGTCGGCGATCCACTGCTCGTCCGGGCCGGCCAGGGCATGGTCCCGACCCCGCGCGCCGAGGAACTCCGCGAGGAGGTCGGCGCGTTGCTGCGCGGCTGCGAGAACGTTCTTCGCCCCGGACCCGGTTTCGACGCCGCACACCTCCAGCGCACCTTCACCGTGCAGGCCACCGATCTGCTCCTGGTGGGCGTGGCCGGAACCCTCGCCGAGCGGATCCACGCGGAGGCCCCGCAGGTGGACGTGGTTTTCCTGCCGGAGGCGGTGGAGGGCGGCCCCGGACTGCGGCAGGGCTGGGTGGACGTCGAACTGGGCGTCCTCGGACACCTGGACCCGGAGATCCGCACCCGGCCGCTCACCCCGATGCCGCTGGTCGGCGTCGCCCGCAGCGACCACCCCCTCTTCCGGGGGCGGACGGACGCGCGCGTCGACGTGCGCCGCTTCGCCGCGGCCGACCACATCGGCATCTCCCGCCTCGGCAAGCGCCTCGGGCCCATCGACAGCGCGCTCGCGGAACTGGGGCTGCGGCGCCGGATCGCGGTCGTCGTGCCCAGCCACACGAGCGCCATGATGCTCGCGCGGGACACCGACCTCGTCGCGCTCGGTCTGGCCGACTGGCTGCCCGACACCATCGCCGCCATGGGTCTGCGGGCCTTCCCCATCCCTCTCGACCTGGCGCCCCTCGACATCGGGATGGCCTGGCATCCCCGCAACTCGGCTGATCCCGGGCACCGTTGGTTCCGTGAGCGGCTGGCGGCCGCCGTCCTGGAGCCGTCGAGGGCGGGGAACGACAGCCTCTAGGGTCCGAACGGGGTTCGCCCTCCCGGTTCGAACCGGCGATGGCGGCCCTCATCGGTCTCGTCGTGCTCCAGGAGTCGCTGCGCTCGTCGGAGCGGGTCGCGGTGCTGTGCGTGGTGGCGGCGTCGGCGGGTGCCGCGCACCGCGCACGCACCGACGTGTGACCCCTACCGCCGCCACGCCGACTGCGGCACTCTCTGAGTCCTGCGCCGATTCCTGCGACGAGTCCGTCCGTCACGTCCACGTCCACGTCCACGTCACGTCACATCACGTCGAAAGCGAGGATGCATGAAGGCCCCATCGCCCCTCCGAACGGCGACCGTCCTCGGCACCGCCGTCCTGGCCGTGCTGCTCTCCACCGCGACGGCCTACGCCGAGCCGCCGCACAACCTGCCCCAGAGCGCGGGCGGTTACGAGCAGTCCTTCTCGCCCGCGTACGACTACGACACCGACGGCTGCTACGCCACCCCCGCCATCGGCCCCGACGGCACCCTCGCTCCCGGTCTCAACCCGACAGGTGCCGTCAACGGCAACTGCCATGACCAGTCGGACCTGGACAACTCCCAGACGTACGCGCGCTCGAAGTGCAACAACGGCTGGTGCGCCATCGTGTACGCGAGCTACTTCGAGAAGGACCAGGCCCTGAACGGCATCAGCCTCGGGGGCCACCGCCACGACTGGGAGCACGTGATCTCCTGGGTCGACCAGGCGGCGAACCGGGTGGCGTACGTGTCCACCACGCAGCACAGCGAGGTGCGGACCTACGCCGCCTCGCAGGTCCGCTTCGACGGCTCCCACCCGAAGGTCGTCTATCACAAGGACGGCCTGAGCACGCACTTCTTCCGGCTCGCCAACAGCAACGACGAGCCGCCGGAGAACCACTACCACGACTGGCGCCACCCCCCGCTGGTCGACTGGAACGGATACCCCTCCCTCTGGCTCCGCGACCGGCTCATGACCGCGGACTTCGGCGCCGCCACCATCAAGATCACCGACAAGGACGACCGCTTCCGCAACCTCCTCAACGCCTCGAGGCCGGCGGGCATCCCCTTCGACCCCTGGGCCTGACCACCAGGGCACGGCAGGCATTCCGTAAAGTCGCCGTAAACACCTGAGGCTGGTGGGACGCACGGGAGTACGGTTCCGGCGCTCGGCAGTAGGAGATCGCGTGCGGCCGTAGGGGCGGCGCGCCTTACGCCGAAGAAGCCGGAGACAGTCCATGCGTGTGAATTCCGCACGGCGCAGACCGCGCCGCGGAGCGGAGCGCGGCGGCAGAACGGCGCTGGCCGTCGTCGCCGCCGCATTCCTGATAGCGGGGACGGGACCCGTCACCGCCTACGGGGAGGGCGACACGGGTTCCAGCCGTCACGAGGTGGCGGGCGAGGAGTCCCATGAACTCATGGAGTCCCTCGACTCGTTCAACGAGCCGAGGCTCTCCCCCGCCGACCAGGTGGCGCCGGGCGCGTACGCCGGTGCCTGGGCGCACATCAGGAACATGCCGGTCAGGACGGGGAGCTGGTCCGAGGTGACCACCTCCCCGTACGACGAGGACGCACTGCACTACCGTGACCAGTCGGCGTCCAACTCCGGTGCCGGCACGGGTCATTCGTCCGGCCGGATCGCGGCCCTGGCCACCGACCCCACGCACCGCGGCGTGGTCTACGCGGGCGCGGCGGGCGGCGGTGTGTTCCGGTCCGTCGACAACGGCGGGACGTGGACGCCGATCGCCGACGGGCTGCCCGCGCTGTCCGTGGGCGCCCTCGCGGTCGCGCCCGACGGCGCGCTGTGGCTGGCGACCGGCGAGGCCACGACCGCGTCCGACAACTACCTGGGCAGCGGCGTGTACCGGCTCGCGAACCCGGTGACCGGAACCTTCGGCGAGAGCGACAAGGTGGGCGGTACGGAGCTGGACTCGTCCTCCGTCCACACGCTCACCTTCGACAAGGCCGCCGGATACGTCTTCGCGGCCTCCTCGCACGGTGTCTTCCGGCGCCCGCTCGCCGCGGTGCAGTCCGCCGCCTGGACGAAGGTCCTCGCGCCCTGCGCGGGCGTCGGCATCAGCGGCGTCGGCTGCGGCGTGGACGTGCACTACGCGGACATCGCCGACGACATCGCCGTACAGCCCGGCAGCGACGGCAGGAAGCTGCTGGCCAACGTGGCCTGGCGCGGCGGGGCCGACTACAACGGCTTCTACTACTCCTCCGACGCCGGCACCACGTGGAAGCGCGCCAACCCGACGGGGGCGGTCAACCCCGCCGAGATCGGCAACGCGGCCTTCGCGTACGCGGCGGACGGCAGCAGGCTGTACGTGTCGATGGAGTCGCCCAAGCTCCTCAACAAGTCCTCCGGAGCCGGGGTCTACTCCGTCCTGGCCGGGGTGTACGTGAGCGAGAGCGGCGACGCGAACGGGCCGTTCAAGCAGATCGCGACCTCCTCGGCGCTGTCGGCCTCCGGCTCCGCGATGAAGCTCACGGAGATCGGCTCCGGCTACCAGCCCGGCTCCCAGGCCTGGTACGACCAGGTCATCGCGGTCGACCCGAGCGACCCGAACCACGTCTACCTGGGCCTTGAGGAGGTGTTCGAGTCCCGTGACGGCGGCGCCACCTGGAAGGCGATCGGCCGCTACTGGAACTTCGGCATGCCGTGCTTCTCGTACGACGCCGCCGCGAACTCCTGCGACGGCGACGTGATGCACTCCGACCAGCACGCGCTCGCCTTCTCGCAGTGGCAGGGCGGCACGCCGGAGGTGTTCGTCGGCAACGACGGCGGCGCCTACGCCCGGCCCACCGCGCAGACGACCGCCGGCTGGCGCAACCTCAACGAGTCCGGCACGCTGCGCAACCTCCAGTACTACTCGGTGCGCGCGGGCAGGCTGCCCGACGGCAGCGGCGAGGCGGTCTGGGGCGGCCTGCAGGACAACGGCGTCTCGCTGCTCGCGCCCAAGGGTGCCACGTACCAGGGTCAGCAGCTCAACCCGAACGGCGAGATGGTCGCGCCGTTCGGCGGCGACGGCGGCGACCAGCTGGTCAACCCGGACAACGGCTGCCAGACGGTCGGCGAGTACGTCGACCTCGCGCTGCAGATCACCGACAACTGCGGCTTCACCGCGAGCGACAACGGCGCCGAGGACGTGATCAGGGACATCGCGCCCGGCGACCCGGGCGCCCGCTTCATCGCCCCGTTCGCCGCGGACGAGACCGACCCGAACGGCCTGTGGGTCGCGGGCGGCCAGTACGTCTGGGGCAACACCCGAACCTGGCAGAGCACGTCGGGCGCCGACTGGACCCGGCTGTTCGACCTGGGCGCCGGCCACTCCGCCTCGGCGGTCGCCAGCCGCCACCACGTCACCTGGGTGGCCTGGTGCGGCCCCTGCTCCAAGGTCGACGGCACGTTCGGGCGCGGCATCGCCACCGACTACGGCGGCACCTGGCACCAGATAGCCCTGCCCGCCGCCTTCCCGAACCGCTACGTCTCCGGCGTGACCATCGACCCGTCCGACGCCTCCGGCAAGACGGTGTACGCGATCGTCAACGGCTTCTCGCGGCACTGGAACGAGGGCCCCGGCGCCGGCTACGGCCACGTCTGGAAGACCACGGACGGCGGCGCGACCTGGAAGGACGTCAGCGGCGACAGCGCCGCCGCCGACTCCTTCCCGGACGCCCCGGCCAACTCGGCCCTGATCACCAGGGACGGCACCCTCGTCGTCGCCACCGACCTGGGCGTCTTCACCAGCACCACGGCCGGCACCGGCCACTGGGCGCGCCTGGGCACCAACCTGCCCACCTCACCGGCGGTGTACCTCGCGCCGAGCCCGGACGGCAGCCAGGTCTACGTGGCCACGCACGGCCGCGGCATCTGGAGGACACCGACGCCGTGACGCCCGCGCCGGCCCGGTAACGGCGAGGCCCCCGGAATCCGTCTCAGGGATCCGGGGGCCTCGTGCGTCTCATCCGCGCTCGCGGAGCCGGAGGTACGCCTCCGGCTCCGCCCCGCCTGAGCCGATGGGCCAGCCGGGCGTCGCGTACGTCGGCCTCGTCGTAGACGCGGTACCCGGTCCGCGGGTCGCGGCGCGGGCGCACCAGACCGGCGCGCTCCCACTTGCGTGGCGTCGCGCCCGGCGACACGTTCATCGGGCCCCTCGGACGTGTTCGTCAGGGACGTCCCGGAGAACTGACGGCCCCGCGCCGGACCGTCACCCGCGTTCCTCCGCGAGTGCCTTGATGCCGCGGAGGGCGGCCTCCATCCCGGCGCGCAGTTCCCCGAGCCGGAAGGCGACGATCTCCTCCTCCCTGTCCGGTCGGCGGTCGATGGTGAGGGTGACCCCGCTGGGGCCCGGCCCGAGGAGGGCCGACTGCCGCAGCCGGGTGCCCTCGCCGTCGGCCTCGAGCTCGTACCGCCAGGTGGCGAGCGACTTCGCGGGGTCCACCGTCGGCGCTCCGTACCGGCCGTCGACGTCCGTGACGGCCCAGGCGAAGACCCGCTCCTCGTCCATCTCGATCACGTGGGAGACGGTCCGCCAGTCGCCGATCATCTCGTGGTGGTTGTGTCCCTCGAAGCGCGCGCCCGGCTCGGGACCTTCCGCGCCGTCGAGCCATGCGACGCGCTGCAGTTCCTTGCTGAGCCGCGCGGGCAGATGGATGTCGGTCACGAGCGCCCAGACCCGCGCCGCGGGCGCCTCGATGTGAACCTCGCACTCCACGCGCGGCCCGTCGGAATATCGCATGCCATCCCCCTTGGTTTCGGCTCCGGTTGATCATCCACGATCGCGATCCGGGGCCGCAACGGGGTTCGTGATCACGGATACGAGGTGACCGTGGACGGGACGGTGTCCGTGCCCGAGGTCGGGGCGCCCGTGGCGTTGATGACGTGGTTGAACTGCCCCTTGCCGCCGAGGGAGACGACGAGCAGGCTGTGGAAGCGGACGCCGGGCTTCACCGGGGCGCGGAAGCCGTGGTCCTGGCGGATGGTGGGATCGGTGTTGTAGTAGCAGTAGCTGCCGAGGCCCCAGCCCTCGTGGGTGGTGACGGAGTCGTCGACGCGGTAGGCCGCGTACCCCAGGTAGGGGCCGTCCTGGACGGCGGCCTGGTTCGGGGCGTCGTACGCCTTCTCGTTCTGGAAGAAGACGGTGCGGCCGCGGTCGCCGAACCATTCGACGTCGTACTTGTTGAAGTGCTCGACGAACAGGCCGGTGGCGAGTACGTCGTCGCCGTACACGCGGACACCGTAGTCGGCGCGGTTGGTGTCCCAGCCGACGCCGTCGCCGTGGTCGGCGCGCCAGACCCAGGTGTGGTCGATGATCGTGTCGTCGCTGTTGACGGCCATGGCGGTGGTGGCGCGGCCGGCGCCGGCGCCGCCGATGCGGAGGTAGACGTCCTGGACGGTGGTGGGGTCGGCCGCGTGGTCGGCGCCGGCACCCTGCGGGCCGATCTCCAGGAGCGTCGGCGAGTTCACCGTACCGGCGTCGATGAGGAGGCCGGCGAGGCGGACGCCGTCGACGTCACCGACGCGCAGGGCGGTGACACCGTTGTCCGGGACGATGGTGGCGAGGCCGAGGCCGAGCACGATGGTGCCGGGGCGGTTGATCTCCACCGTGCGGTCGACGTGGTAGACGCCCGGGGTGAAGAGCAGGTGCAGTCCCTGGGCGACGGCCTGGTTCATGGTGGCGGCCGTGGTGCCCGGCTTGACGACGTAGAAGCGGCTGAGCGGGACGGACTCGCCGGGCAGGGTGCCGGCCGCCCAGCTGACGCCGCGGGCGCCGGTCCGCTTGGCCGGGGCGAAGACCTTCAGCTGGCCGCCCTCGTAGTAGAGGAAGGGCTTCTCGCGGGAGATCGGGGTGGTGTCGAGCGTCGTGTACTTGGGCTCGGGGAAGGTGGTGGCCGGTGCGCCCTCGACTCCGGAGAAGACCTGGTTCCACACGGAGTTGGACCAGCCGCCGACGGCACTGTCGCGGGTGTACCACTGCTGCTGCGAGTAGTTGCCGATCTGGCCGTCGATCCGGCTGTCGGCGATGTAGCCGCCGCTGGCCCAGCCGTAGCCGGTGGGCGCGAGGTTGAGGCCGCCCTTGACGTGCATGCGGCGGAACGAGGACGCCTGGGAGACGGCCCAGCGGTCGGTGCCGTTGACCGGGTTCAGGGCCAGGTTCTCGGCGGAGCGCCAGAAGTTCTGGGTGGCGTTGCCGTTGAACCAGCCGGCGTCGACGGTCACGTCGCCGTTGATCAGGGTGTCGTCGGGGCGCAGCCCGAGGCCGGATATCTGGGTGTAGAAGCCGAGTTGGGCGTTGAGGCCGTTGTAGGTGCCGGGCTTGAACAGGAAGGCGTGCCGGCCGCTGCCGAACTGCGCCGACTCCTGCTGCCGGAAGACGTCGTCCAGCTGTGCCTGGATGTTCGGCGTGGACGGGTCGACGATGTGCACGTTCGGCCCGAGGTCGCCGCCGCCCGGCAGGGTCGTGCCGCCGTCGGTCGTGCCGTACACCTGGAACTCCCACAGCGAGTAGCCCCACCCGGTGGCCCGGGTCTGGCCGGTGAGGCGGACGTAGCGGGCGGTGCCGGAGACCGGCAGCGACTCGATGCCGCCGTGACCGGTGGTGGTGGCGTAGGCGGTGGTCCAGGTGGTGGCGTCGGTGGAGGTCTCGACGCGGTACGCGGAGCCGTAGGCGGTCTCCCAGTTGAGGTCGACCCGGCTCAGGGCGGCGGGGGCGCCGAGGTCGACCTGGATCCACTGGGGGTCGGCGAAGGCGCTGGACCAGCGGGTGCCGAGGTCGCCGTCGACGGCGGCGGTCGCCGGGGTGCCGGCGTTCTCCTGGCTGGAGGCGGTGACCGGCCGGCCCTGGGAGAGCAGGACCGGCACGGCCGCCGCCGACGCCCGCGCCGGTCCGGCCGGGGCGAGCGCGATCAGCCCGCCGAGGAGGGCGGTCATGAAAGCGGTGACGAGGGTGGTGAAGCGGGCGAGCGCCCGGCGTGGTCGGGAGCGGTGCAGGGTGTGGTACACGGCGGCTCCTTGTGGGTTTCTCGGTGGGGGGTCAGCGGTTCTGTGTCCGGTGGGCGCGGATGATGTCCGCGTACCGCCGGCCGCTGGCCTTGACCGTCCGGCGCTGGGTCGCGTAGTCGACGTGGACCAGGCCGAACCGCTTGTCGTAGCCGTAGGCCCACTCGAAGTTGTCGAGCAGGGACCAGGCGTAGTAGCCGGCCAGCGGGGCGCCCTTGCGCAGGGCGCGGGCGCAGGCCGCGAGGTGCTGCTCCAGGTAGCCGGCGCGCCGCGGGTCGTCGACCCGTCCGTCCGGCCCGACGGCGTCGGGGAAGGCCGAGCCGTTCTCGGTGACGTACAGCCGGCGCACGCCGTACTCCTCGGTGAGGCGCAGCAGGAAGGCTTCGAGGCCGTCGGCGTCGACGGGCCAGTCCATGCCCGTACGGGGCAGACCGGGGACGCGGACCTCGCGGGCGTACGGGACGGGGCCGGCCGGGTCGTCGGCGACGGTGACCGGGAAGTAGTAGTTCAGGCCGTGCCAGTCGAGGGGCGCGCCGATCACGGCCGAGTCGCCTTCCTGTTCAGGCAGCTCGACGCCGTACAGCTCGCGCATGTCGGCGGGGAAACCGCGCCCGTAGACGGGATCCAGCCACCAGCGGTTGCTGTGGCCGTCGGCGCGGACGGCGGCGGCGACGTCCTCGGGGCGGGTGGAGGCCGGTTCGATGGTGGAGTGGTTGGTGACCAGGCCGATCCGGGCGCCGGGGACGGCGGCGCGGAGTGCCTGGACGGCGAGACCGTGGCCGAGGAGGAGATGGTACGAGGCGCGGACGGCGGCGGTCAGGTCGGTCCAGCCGGGGGCCATCCGCCCTTCCAGGTGGCCGATCCAGGCCGAGCACAGCGGCTCGTTGAGGGTGGCCCACTGGCCGACCCGGTCGCCGAGGCGGGCGGCGACCACGGAGGTGTAGCGGGCGAAGTGCTCGGCGGTGTCGCGTTCGGTCCAGCCGCCCTGCCGCTCCCCCGGCCGGTTCCGGCCCGTCCGGTCCTGCAGCGCCTGTGGCAGGTCCCAGTGGTAGAGGGTGACGCTGGGCGTGATCCCCGCGTCGAGGAGGGCGTCGACGAGCCGGTCGTAGAAGTCGAGACCGGCCGCGTTGACCGGGCCGTCGCCGCCGGGCAGGACGCGCGGCCAGGCGATCGACATCCGGTACGCGTCGGTGCCGAGCTCCTTCATCAGGGCGATGTCCGTGGGCCAGCGGTGGTAGTGGTCGCAGGCGGTGTCGCCGTGGTCTCCGTTGTCGACGGCGCCGGGGGTGTGGGCAAAGGTGTCCCAGATGGAGGGGGCGCGGCCGTCCTCGGCGACCGCGCCCTCGATCTGGTACGCGGAGGTGGCCGTGCCCCAGGCGAAGTCCGCCGGGAAGGCGGCGAGGTCGAGCGGGGCGGTGGCGGAGGACGTGAGGGGGCGTGCGTAGGACACGAAATGCCTTTCCATGCCGGTGAACTGATTTGACGTCAGGTGAATCACTTGACCGCGCCCGCGGTGAGGCCGGCGACGAGGTAGCGCTGGAGCAGCAGGAAGCCGGCGACGACGGGGACGCTGACCACGAGGGAGGCCGCCATCACCTGGTTCCAGTACACGTCGTTCTGGGTGGCGTAGCCCTGCAGGCCGACGGCGAGGGTGCGGGTGGTGTCGTTGGTCATGACGGAGGCGAAGAGGACTTCGCCCCAGGCGGTCATGAAGGCGTAGACGGCCACCGCGACGATGCCGGGGACGGCGGCGGGCAGGACGACCCGGATCAGGGCGCCGACCGGGCCGCAGCCGTCGACCTTCGCGGCCTCGTCGAGGTCGCGCGGGATCGAGTCCAGGTAGCCGGTGAGCATCCAGATCGAGAACGGCAGCGAGAAGGTCAGATAGGTGAGGATGAGCCCGCCGCGCGAGCCGAACAGGGCGATGCCGGTGGCGTTGCCGATGTTGACGTAGATGAGGAACAGCGGCAGCAGGAAGAGGATGCCGGGGAACATCTGCGTCGACAGGACGGTCACCGTGAAGACGCGCCGGCCGCGGAAGTCGTAGCGGCTGACGGCGTACGCGGCGAAGACGGCGACGGTCACCGAGCAGACGGTCGCGGCGCCGGCCACGATCACCGAGTTCACGAAGTAGTCGGCGAGCGGGACGGTGCGCCAGATGTCGGCGTAGGGGCGCAGGGTGAGCCCGGAGGGCCACCAGCGGAACTTCCCCGAGACGTCCGCGAGCGGTTTGAGGGAGCTGGAGACCATCACGTACACCGGCAGCAGGACGAAGCCGGCGAGCAGGGTGAGGAGGATCCTCCGGGTCCACAGGAACGAAAGGGGCCGTGCGGCCGGGGAGTTACGCACGTCGGGTCCTCCGTCCGAGCGAGGTCAGGGCGAGGTAGAGGCCCGTGACGAGGAGCAGGAAGAGGAGAAGGAGGACGGACATGGCGGAGCCGGTGCCGAAGTTCCAGGTCTGGAAGGACGACTGGTAGATGTGCAGGGAGATCAGGTCGGCGGCTTCCGGTGCGGCCCTGCCGAAGAGGACGAAGGGGGTGTTGAAGTCGTTGAAGGTCCACAGGAAGAGGACGAGGATCAGGACCTGGTTGACAGGTCGCAGCGACGGGAGCGTGATGTGGCGGATCTGCCGCCACACTCCGGCGCCGTCGAGGGCGGCGGCCTCGTACAGGTCACCTGGGATGTTCTGGAGGCCGGCCGTCACGGTCAGGAAGGCGAAGGGCCAGCCCTTCCAGACGGAGACCGTGAGCAGCGCCCAGAAGCTGTTGTCGCCGATGAGCCAGAAGGCGGGGCTGTCGCCGATGCCGAGCTGGTCGTGCAGGACGTGGTTGATCAGGCCGTTGTCGCGCTGGAACATGAACGCCCAGGTGATGACGGCGGCGTAGACGGGCAGCGCGTACGGGACGAGGAAGAGGGTGCGCAGCAGGCCACGGCCGCGGAAGGGGTCCTGGAGGCAGATCGCGGCGGCGGTGCCGAGCAGCCAGCACAGCGTGACCGAGGCCAGGGTGAACGCGCAGGTCGTGGTGAAGGACTTCAGCAGGGCTTCGCCGACGGGGGCGTTGACGTCCACGGAGACGGCGAAGTTGTCGAGTCCGGTCCAGGGGGCGGAGGTCCAGTCCCGGATGAAGAACTGGGTGAGCTCCTTGAAGCTCATGGCGGCGCCGACGAGCATCGGCACGAGGTGGACGAGGAGTTCGAGCAGCAGGGCGGGCAGGAGCAGCAGATACGGGAGCGCGGTGCGGCTCCGGGGCTTCCGGGTGGCCGGGGCGGCGGCCGCGGGGGTCCCGGTGAGGCCGGTTCCGGGGCGCGCCTCGGGGGTGGCGGTGGCGGTCATGGCAGGGCCCGTGCCTACTTCTTCGGCATCTGCTGCTGGGCCTTGTCGAGCTTGGCGCGTACGGACTCGGTGGTGACGGGGCGGCCGGCGGCGGCGTCGGCGAAGAGCTCCTTGACGGCGGTGCCGACGACGGTCTCGAACTGGGACTCCTCGGGGACCTGCGGCAGCGCGGCGGCGCTGGTGGCAAGCGTGTCGCGGATGACGGCGAGCGCGGGGCCGGAGAAGGCCGGGTCCGCCTGCGCGGTCCTGACGGGCGGGACCGAGCCGTACGCCTCGTTGAGGATCTTCTGTTCGGCGTCGCCGGTCATGAACTTCACGAACTTCAGCGCACCGTCGCGGTTCCTGGTGTTGCGGAAGACGGCCATGTTGATGCCGGCGACCATGGAGTTGACCCGGGCGCCCTGGCCGGGGCTGCCGGAGGGGACGGGTGCGGGGGCGACGCCCCATTCGTCGGGGTTCATGCCCTGGGCGGCGAAGGTCTGCGCGGCGGTCTGCCAGAGCACCATCGCGGTGCGGTCCTTGGCGAAGTCGCTGAGCGACTGGTTCTGGGCGTACTCGGCGTTGCCGGGGGCGACGAGCCTGTCCGCCGCCATCAGGTCGACGTACTGCTTGACGGCGGCGACGGCCCCGTCGGAGGTGAAGTCGGCCTTGCCGTCGGGGGTGAAGAAGTCGGCGCCGTGCTGCTTGCCGAGCACGAAGACCTGGTGGATGTTGTTGGCAAGGTTGGCGCCCTCGACGCCGATGGCCGACCTGCCGTCCTTGGCGAGCTTCTTCCCGTCCTCGTTCAGTTCGTCCCAGGTGGCCGGCGGCTTGGTGATGCCGGCGTCGGCGAACATCTTCTTGTTGTAGTAGAGCGCGTAGGCCATGGAGTAGAGCGGCACGGCGGCCGGGTCCTGGCCGGCGGCGCCGGTGGAGCCGAGCGCGGACTCGACGAAACGGTCCCTGCCGCCGATCGCGGCGAAGTTCTTCTCGTCCCAGGGCAGCAGTGCGCCGCTCGCCTGGAGCGAGGCGCTCCAGGTGTTGCCGATGTTGAGGACGTCGGGGCCCTGCCCCGAGGTGGTGGCGGTGAGGATCCTGCCCAGCAGGTCGGACCAGGGCACGACCTCCAGCTTCACCTTGATGCCGGTCTCCTTCTCGAACTTGTCGAGTTCGGGCTGGAGCACCTTCTTGTCGGCCTCGACGCTCGGGCCCTGGTTGGAGGCCCAGTAAGTGAGGGTCCGGGGCTGGGAGTTGGAGCCGCCCGCGCCGTCGGCGATGCCGCCGCCGCAGGCGGTCGCGGTGAGGGCGAGGGAGAGGGCGAAGGCGCCGGTGACCGCGGCTCTGATTCTGCGCATGACTCCTCGGAACCCTTTCGAGTGAGGCTTAATTTAGGACGTGAGTTAAGCTCCGCAGGAAGGGCGCGTCAAGGCTTCGCGTCAGGTGTATGTTGCGGACAGTCCGCCGAACGGGCTGTGGAGAACGGGGGGTTGAGGTGCGAGCGACAAATGGCCGCACGGTGCGCGACCTGCGGCGGGAGAACCGCACGGCGGTGCTGCAACGGCTGTACTTCGACGGCCCGGCGAGCCGGCTCTCCCTCGGGCCCGCGACCGGGCTCAGCTCCGGCTCGGTCAGCAACGTGGTGGCCGAGCTGGTCGCCGAGGGCCTCGTCGAGGAGGCCGGCAGTGTCGACTCGGCGGGCGGCCGCCCCCGCACCCTGCTGCGGATCAGCGCCGGCAGCGGCTGCATGATCGGCGTCGACGTCGGCGAGACCCGGGTCAGGGTCGAGCTGTTCGACCTGACTCTCACCGAACTCGCCCGCACCGAACGCCCGTTGGCCGTCGAGAGCCGGGCCCCGCACGACCGGTACGAGGTCGGTCTCGTCGTCGGCCACATCCGCGACGCAATCGCCGAGGTGCTGCGGGCGGCGGACATGGACCCGGGACGGCTGCTCGGCGTCGGCGTAGGCGTGCCCGGGATCGTGGCGCACGGCGGGGCGGCGCGCGGACCGGGGCGCGCGGGCGGCGCAGGGGCCGGCGCCGTGGTCGAGGGCGGGGCGGGCGGCGGTTCCGGCGTCGGGGCCGGCGCCCGGGTCGGCGCCCGGGTCGGCGGCGGCGCGGCCGACGGTGCGGTCGTGCACGGTCAGACCATCGGCTGGGACGCGGTGCCGCTGGAGCGGATGCTGCGCGAGGCCGTCGACCTGCCCGACTCCGTCCCGTACTGGATCGACAACGGCGCCCGCACCCTCGGCCAGGCCGAGCTCTGGTTCGGCGCCGGGCGTGGCGCGCACAGCGCCGTCTTCGTGCTCTTCGGCTCCGGCGTCGGCGCCTGCGTGGCCACCGACCCGCTGGGGCCGGGCCGCGCCCTGGAGTGGGGCCATCTGACCGTACGGGTCCGGGGCCGGCGCTGCCGCTGCGGCGCGCGCGGCTGCCTGGAGGCGTACGCCGGCGCCGAGGCCATGCTCGAACGCTGGCGCGAGGCGGGCGGGCGGCCCCCGGCCGGCGCGGACGAGGAGACCGCGCTGGCCGCGTTGCTGGCCGCCGCCCACCCGGAGGACGGCTCCGGCAGCGCGCCCGACGCCACGGCGCTCGCCGTCCTGGACGAGACCGCCGAGTACCTGGGCGCCGGCTTCGCCGACCTCATCAACCTCTTCCAGCCCGAACGCATCCTGGTCGGCGGCTGGGCCGGACTCCAGCTCGGCGACCGCTTCCTGGACCAGGTGCGGGGGCACGCGCGCGAGTACGCCCTGCGCTATCCGGCCGCCCGCGTCACCCTCGGCCTCGGCACCCTGGGCCCGGAGGCGGTCACCGTCGGCGCCGCGATCCTCCCGCTCGCCGACTTCTTCGCGCGGGGCGGTCGGCGCGCCGAGCAGGCGGCCGGATCCGGCGCGGAGGGAGCGGAGGCGCAGCCGGCGTGGGCGACGACGGTGCGGGAGCGGGCGGCGCAGTGACGGGGGCGGGGCGAGACCGGACGCCGGCGAGATACTTGCAGAAGCCCAATACAAGCCCTAGCTGATATTTTACCCCATGGGGTATCCTGGGTCTCAGCCGCAGCTGGAAGGAGGCCCGGCCCCCATGACCGCCACCGACCCCGCGCTCACCGCCCTGGCCAGCGGATGGGGCGCCCTGTCCCTCCTGCACGGCAGGATCGAGAGCCACATCGAGCGCGCGCTGCAGTCCCGGCACGGCCTGAGCGTGCGCGAGTACTCGCTGCTCGACGTGCTCAGCCGGCAGCACGACGGCGACGGCGGCCACCTCCAGATGAAGCAGGTCGCCGACGCCGTCGTCCTCAGCCAGAGCGCCACCACGCGCCTGGTCACCCGCCTCGAGGACCGCGGCCTGCTCTCCCGCTACCTGTGCCCCACCGACCGCCGCGGCATCTACACCGACGTCACCCCCGCCGGCCGGCAACTCCTCGACGAGGCCCGCCCCACGAACGACGCCGCCCTGCGCGAGGCCCTGAACGAGGCGGCCCGGAACCCGGAGCTGGCGTCACTGGTCGAGGCGGTCGAAGCGGTGGACTCTCCCGCGCGGCGCTAGGAATCCGGCCTCGGCGGAACATCACGTCACCCGCGACATGTCCTTGTGCACGCGGCGCAGCACGTGCTCGAAGTACATCTTGTAGCCCGCGCAGTAGTAGTCCTTCGTCTCCAGGATCCTGGAGTCCTTGAGCGAGTGGAACATGCAGCCGCCGTAGCAGAGGTCGAAGAAGGCGCACGTCGAGCAGGTGTCCAGGACCCGGCTCTCGCGGGCGTCGATCCCGGCGAAGAGCAGGGTCCGGGCGACGTCCTGCGGCTGCATGTCGTGGATGTTGCCGTAGCGGAAGTCCGGTTCGCCCTGGAACATGCCGCAGGGGAAGAGGTCGCCGTCCGGGGAGATGCCGAGGAAGAAGCGGTGGCAGCTGCGGGTGTAGAAGCAGCTGTGGGTCACGGAGTCGCCGAGGATGCGGGCGATGTGCTGGCCGAAGGGTTCGACGGTGATGGTGGGGTCGGGGTCGTCGAACCAGACGTCGAACATCCGCACGAGGAACCGGCCGTACTCCTCGGCGTCGATGCCCAGGTCGGCCCCCAGGCTCGTGTCGGCGAGGCCCGAGCGCGTGAGGGGGTTGATCTTCATGTGGATGCGCCGGCTCTTGAACTCCTCGTAGACCGCCTCCGGTTGCTCGACGTTGTTGCGGTTGACCGTGACGATGGCGCCGGCCTCCCTGCCGCGTTCCTGCAGGCGTCGCGCGGCGTCGACGGTCGTCGCGTGGGCGCTGTCGCGACGCGAGGCACGAGCCGTACCGCTGCCGCTGCCGCAGCCGCCCCCGTCGCCCTGAGAACCCTCGTTGAGTACGGGCAGCATGCGCCGCGGCCGGCGGGACACGTCGGAGAGCGCGGGCGGACCGTCGAGGCTCAGGCCGATGCTCACGTCGTTGGCCAGCAGGAACTCCAGCATGGCGTCGTCGAGGTGAGTGGCGTTGGTCTGGGTGGAGTTGGTGTACGTGACACGGGTGGCGACGGCCCGCTGCTCGGCGAAGACGCGCTCGAAGAAGTCCCGGCCGCGCAGCAGCGGCTCTCCGCCGTGCCACACGAAGTGGACGGAGTCGAAGTGCTCCGAGTCGAGGAAGGCGCGCACCACACGCCGCGCGGTGTCGTCCTTCATCTTCTTGTGGAAGACGGACGGTTCGATGAAGCAGTAACGGCACTGCAGGTCACAGGCGTTGGTCACCTTGATGATCAGGGTGACGTCACGGCTGAGCATCATCGCCGCACCAGCCCTTCCAGTCGTCGCTCGACTCGTTCGAGACGCTCATCGACCTCCGCGAGGACCCTGTCGTCGACACGACGCTTCCGGCCCGGCTCGATCACGACCAGGCCGTACGGGTTGCCGAGGAAGTCGTACGCGCGGACGGCGGCGCCCGGAAAGCGCGAGAAATCCGACGCGTACCACTGCGAGCGGTGGTGGTCGGGCTCCTCGCGGCCTTCCCGGCGCCAGCCGTCACCCAGCGGGATGCGCACCACGACGCACGGACACAGACGGGCGGCCGCGCCGAGCAGGGCCAGACCGCCGTCCTTGGGCAGGTGCTCGATGACGTCGCCGAAGAGGATGACGTCGTAGGGGTGTTCCGCGGCGCGCCGGGGCACCAGGTCGCGGATGTCGCCGACGAGGACCTCGGTGTAGAGGTGCCGGGCGTGGGGCTGGATCCGCTTCTCGTCGATCTCGATGCCGTCGATCCGGGTGGTCCACTCGGAGGGCTGGATTCGGCCGTTCCACACGTCGAGGTACTGCCGGAGCAGACCGCCCCAGAGCCCGAAGCCGATCCCGGCGTCGAGCACCGACGCCGGGCGGCGGTCGACGATGGTCCGGAGGCAGTCCTCCATGCCGGTCCAGATGCTCAGAGGCATGGCTCTCGTCCTTCGTCGGTGTTCTGCCGGGATACGCACAGGGCGCGGCGCACTCCGGCCGCGAACGCTTCGTCGTGCACGCCGTAGCGGGCGTGGTCGCAGGTGTCCCAGAACCACTTCAGCGCGTCCGGGGCCGCCCGGCCGGCGATCTCCGCCAGCGGGTCCTGCCATGCGGTGGGCAGGGCGAGGTCGGCCGAGCCGCCGGAGCCGATCGGCTCCGGCGGCGGTGCGGGCGGTTCAGGCGGTGCGGGCGGTGCAGATGGCTCAGGCGACGCGGGAGACCCGGGGCCGTCATCGGCGAGGTGGGACAGCAAGCCGATCGTGGCCGAGCGGCCGAAGCGCCTCCGGGCCGTGGCCGACACCACCTGGCGGGCGGGCGGCCATGGGGCGCTCAGGACCTCGTAGACGGCTCGCAGCAGGAGGTCCTCGTTGACGTGGGGCGTGCCGGTGCGCGGGTCGGTCTCGGTGTCGACGAGCGTTCCGCCTGGTTGGGCGAGGACCTCGGCGAAGCCGTCGTAGCGGGGCGCGACGGCCGGGGTGCCGCAGGCCAGCGCCTCCGCCGGGGCCCGGCCGAAGGTCTCGAAGTGGCTGGTGGAGGCGGTGACGAAGACGTCGGCGAGGTTGTAGAGGTCGGCCAGCTGTGCGGGCGTGGCGCCGGTGATCAGATGGACGCCGGAGTCGGCGCCGAGGTGACGGCGGGCGGCCTCGGCATAGGCGTCGTCCACGACGTGGCTCGCGATCACCACCTGGAGGTCGGAGAAGAGCACGCGGGCCTTCAGTCCCACCCGGAGGAGCCGGTACAGGTCCTTGTCGGGCTCCGACCGCCCGGCGAACAGGAGCACCCGGCCGGGCGGGATCGCCAGGGCCTCGCGGGTCCTCGCGGCCCCGGGCCGCGGCCGGAAGAGCTCGTCGTCGATGCCGTACGGTTCGCCGACCGACGCCTGGACACCCCGCGCCGCGTAGAGCCCCGCCGAGGGCGTCGACCCCAGGAAGACGCGGTCTCCGGGCGCGGCGGAGCACCGGTAGAGGGCGATGGCGGCGATGTCGTACCAGCGCCTGGGGTTGAGGTACGGCAGCACCGTGACGGTTCCCGCGAACCCGTGGGCCCGCAGGAGGGCGGCCCACAGGAACCCGCCGGGCCCCTCGGTGACGACGGCGGGCAGGTGCGTGAAGCCGCGGAGGGCGTCGACCAGCCGCTCGTACGGCGGAAGCGCGGAAGGCCCGGCGTTGAGGGAGGGCGCGCCGGCCGCCAGCCGGACGGTCACCGGCAGGTGCTCGCCCAGCCAGTCCGCCTCCGCGCTGCGCGCGGTGTCCGTGTAGGGGAAGTAGCCCACGGTGGGCATGCGTGTCGTCCGTGTCGTCCCGTCTACCGCTCCGCGGCCGGCGGGTCCCCGGTCTCGTCGTCGGCGCGCCGGACGAGGACGTCGTAGGACGGGGGCTGGAGGCGGGGCACCGCCTTGACCAGCACCTCGTACGAGCTGTGCAGTTGGGGCTCGGACCGCACCAGCACGTCGTAGCCGGGCGGCAGCCCCGAGGAGGGGTCCGCGCCCGCTCTGAGCTCGTCGATCGACTTGCGCAGGGCCCGGACCTCCTTCAGCAGTTCGGCCAGCTCCTGCTCGTGTTCCCCCGCGGAGCGCCCCTCGGGACTGGACATCGCCACCTCGCCACGTGTTCGCCTGTCTTGCGGTGCAAACCGCCATATACCAGGCTGTGTGCCGTGTGATGCATGGATTACTGCAAGCAGCCGACCCGCGACTGTCGCTCGCACGGCGGTCGCACGGACCACCCGGGCCATGAGACGACGCCCAAGCGCTCGTCGGCATCCCGAGACCGTGCACTTCCGTACGGGCCCGCGGCGCGAGCGGCGGGTCGCGGCCCAGCAGGAAGACCCGCTGACGGGGCTCGTGGTCTCCTCGATCGCCTTGTACGTCGGCGACTGCCGGTGCCCCCGCCGCCTCTCGGACGGCCGCGACCCCCACCAGCGGCTCCTGCCCGCGGTCCGTGGTGCCGTGGGGCCGTGGGGCCGTGACGGCATCATCGGGTGGTTCAGAATCCGATGGCCTCGCGCAGGAGCAGGACCGTGCCTCGCCCGGGGACCGGGTCGGCGTTGAGGACGAGCAGACGGTTGACCGCGCTCGGCTGCCCGTAGACGGCCTGGGCGCGCGCGCTCTCCAGTACGAGGGCGTGCTCCTCGACCCGGCGCAGCGCGGTGCTCAGGTCCGGCACCACCTTCTGCGCGCCGACCACCCAGATCGCCCTCGCGGCGCCGCCGGCGGAGGCGGGCAGCTGACTGCCGCTGCCCGAGGCGATGACGAGCGAGCCGGTCTCGGTGACGGCCGCGACGCTGGCGACGAAGACGTCGGGGGTGGCCGTCAGCCGGCGGATCCCGTCGGACTCGGTCGCGCGGTCCATCTTCAGTACGCGCGGCCGGATGGCCTCGTAGCGGTCGCCCTCCTCGATGTCCTGCGCGATGCCGGAGAGCCGAAGCGTCTCGCTCGCCCCCGTGAACACGCCCGCGCCCTCCGGTATCAGGTCCTTGATACGGGTGCGGGCCGCCGCGGCGTCGTCGAGCAGCTCGGCGGTGAAACCGTTCGCCCGCAGCGCCGCGACCGCCCGGTCCAGACGCTCGGCGGACGCCGGTGCAGTGAATTCGCAGGTGGTACCGGTGGCCCCGGCCGCTTCGGCCGTTCCGGTCGGCCCGGTCGCCCCGGCCGGCCCATGGCCGTGCGCCTGCGCGTCGGGGCCGGGTGCCGAGCCCGGCAGCGGAGTGGTGTCGACGTACCTGACCTCGTACACCCGCTCGGCGAACTTCCATCCCTCCGGAGTGCGCCGGTAGGTGTCGTGGTAGATGGCGAAGTTCAGACCTGAGCGGCCGTCGAGCAGACGTGCGACCTCCTGCATGTAGGTGCGGCCGGTGGCGGTGTCGCCGTCGATCCGGATCGTGCCCGGGTGGCTGTTCTGCACGAAGAAGTCCCACTGGCTCTGCAGGCGTTCGCCCCCGGCCCGGATCTCCTCCCGGCCGATGAACTCGACCGGGACGTTGGGCATGCGCAGCACGGCGTCGGGGGTGAACAGCGCGGCGAGGCGGGAACGGTCGCGCATCATCGCCGCGTCGGTGAACTCCCCGCGCAGCGCCTCGATCTCGACCCGGTCCGCGATCTCCTGAAAGTCGTTCATATTCGGCGTCCTGTCCTGTGGGTGGAGGTGTTGCTTCACCGTTCCGACGACGCAGCCCCGCCGAGTGTGAGGCGGTCGAGCCGAGACGTTCGCGGGGCGCCGCTCCGTCCGGCGGGGGCGGAAGGCTCCGGCTGTCGCTCGGCGAGGGGCGGGGCGTCGGAAGGGCCGTGAGGAGCCGGCCGCGGGGCGAGGCGCTGCCCCGGGGCCCTCGGCGGAGGCCCCGGTAGGACCTCACCCCGTTTGCCGCCCCCTCCGGCGGGTCACCTGTGACGAGGTCAGCGGGACGCGTGAAGGAGTACAGCAGCATGGCGGGGACGGAACTGGACGAGTGCCGCGTCGACGCGGTCGACGTGCATGCCTTCGAGGTGCCCACCGACGGCCCCGACGGCAGGGAACAGGACGGCACCCTGGAATGGGGATCCACGACGATGGTTCTCGTCCGGGTCCACGCCGGCGGCAGCACCGGCCTCGGCTACACCTACGGAGACGTATCGGTCGCCTCCTTCGTCGCCTCGCAACTGGCGCCGCTTCTCGCGGGGCAGGGAGTCCTGGCGCCGCCCACCCTGTGGCACCGCATGGGCAGGCACATCCGCAACGCCGGCCGGCCCGGTGTCGGCGCCATGGCACGCTCGGCGGTCGACGTGGCCCTGTGGGACCTCAAGGCCCGGCTGCTCGGCCTGCCTCTGGTGCACCTGCTGCCCGCCTGCCACGACCGGGTTCCGGTGTACGGCAGCGGCGGCTTCACGAACTACCCGCTGGGCCGGCTCACCGAGCAGCTCGCCGGCTGGGTGGACCAGGGCATTCCCCGGGTCAAGGTGAAGACCTCCCGCGAGCCGGGCCGGGATCCTCGGCGCCTGACGGCCGCGCGCGAGGCGATCGGCTACGGAGTCGAGCTGTTCACCGATGCCAACGGCGCGCTCTCCCGCAAGGAGGCCCTGTACTGGGCACGGAGATTCCACGAGGAGTGGGACGTGCGCTGGTTCGAGGAGCCCGTCAGCTCGGCCGACCTGGAGGGGTTGCGGCTGCTGCGCGACCGGGGCCCTGAGCGTCTGGAGGTCGCCGCCGGCGAGTACGCCTTCACCACGCAGGACTTCGTCAACCTCGTGGAACCCCCCGCCGTGGACTGTCTGCAGGCCGACGTGACCCGCTGCGGCGGCATCACCGGCGTCCTGGAGGTTGCCGGTCTGGCGGCGGCCCGGCATCTCGACCTGTCCGCCCACTGCGCTCCGGCGATCTCCGCCCACGCGTTCTGTGCCGTCGGCAGGCTGCGGCATCTGGAGTACTTCCACGACCACGCGCGTGTCGAAGAGCTGCTGCTCGACGGCACCCTCTCGCCCGCCGGCGGCGTTCTGCGGCCCGAGCCGGGCCGCCCCGGCCTGGGCCTGGAGGTCAAGTGGGCCGACGCCGAGCGCTACCGCGTGTACGGGGCGCGCCCCGTCGGCTCACATGCGCACACGGAGAAATGAGACCCGGTGACCGGCGCCGGGATGCGCGAGCCCGTCGGACCGGCCGGGGACTCGCTGGCCGCGTGTCAGCGCTCACCCGGGCACCGCACCGTGAAGACTCTCCGGCATGGATGCCGTACTGCACGCGTTGTCGCTCACCGGCGCGATGACCTGGGAGATCACCTGGGCCCTGATTCTGGGTTTCGCCCTGTCCGCGGTCGTCCAGGCGGTGGTGCACAAGTCCACCGTCGCCTCGCTGCTGGGCGACGACCACCCCCGTACGCTCGCCGTGGCGGCCGGACTCGGCGCCGCTTCCTCCTCCTGCTCCTACGCCGCCGTCGCGCTGGCGCGTTCCCTGTTCCGTAAAGGGGCGCACTTCACGGCGGCGATGGCCTTCGAGATCGCGTCCACCAATCTGGTCGTCGAACTGGGCATTCTGCTGGCCCTGCTGATGGGGTGGCAGTTCACGGCGGCGGAGTTCGTCGGCGGCCCCGTCATGATCGTCGCGCTCGCGGTGCTGTTCCGCAGGTTCCTGCCGCGCCGGCTGCTGCGCGAGGCCAGGGAGCAGGCCGACCGCGGCCTGACCGGGTCGATGGAGGGCCACGCCGCGATGGACATGTCCGTCGCGGGGAACGGTCCCTTCATGCGCCGGCTCCTGTCGTCCCGGGGGTTCACGGCCACCAGCCATGTGTTCGTCATGGAATGGGCCGCGATCCTGCGCGACGTCGTCATCGGCCTGCTCATCGCCGGTGCCGTCGCCGCGTGGGTGCCGGAGACCTTCTGGCAGACGTTCTTCTTCGAGGGCCACCCGCTCGCCGCCAAGCTGTGGGGCCCGCTCATCGGCCCCCTGGTCGCCGTCGTGTCGTTCGTCTGCTCGATCGGCAACGTACCGCTGGCCGTCGTGCTCTGGCAGGGCGGCATCAGCTTCGGCGGCGTCGTCTCGTTCATCTACGCCGACCTGCTGATCCTGCCGATCCTGAACATCTACCGGAAGTACTACGGGGGGCGGATGGCCGTCTTCCTGTTCGGCACCTTCTACGTCGCCGTCGTCATCGCCGGATACGTCGTGGAGTTCGCCTTCGGCGCTCTCGGCCTCGTACCCGATCAGGCGGACGCCAAGGTTCCGACGGAAGGCGTCAGCTGGAACTACACCACCTGGCTCAACATCGTCTTCCTCGCCGTCGCGGCCGTCCTCCTCGTACGGTTCTTCCGCACCGGCGGGCGGAAGATGCTCCGCATGATGGGTTCGGCCCCGGACGCCCCCGGCCACGACACGCACTGAGGCGGGCGGTGGGGACACCGCCTCCTACGGCGTACGCGACGGGAAGGGCCAGGGGTCCTGCGACGCCGGGGGGCTCCAGCTCGGGGAGGGCTCGGGCGGCGCGAAGGGGCCTGCCTCGTTCTCCATGAGGAGGATCCCGACGAGGGCGAACACGACGCTCCCGATGATGAGCGCGAGACCTATGGGGTTGTCGGCGTTGTAGACATAGCGGTTGGTCCCCCACCGGCTCTTCTTGAAGATGGGCTCGTCGCCGTTCATCGCATGACTCCTCGTCGTGGCGGGGGCGCGGCCGGCAGAGGTCGGATCCGGCCGCCGTCGGGCAGGTGGGGCTCACGCCGCCGCGAGTCGCCACAGGGACGTGACCTCTCCCGCCCGGGCCCGGTACAGGGCGTCCGAGGGGTCCGTCGTCCGCGGGTGGCGTGGCCTGGTGCTCGTACGGGACAGTACGCGAAGGCGCGCGGACGCGATCGCGTCGGTTAGCCGGGTGGGTTCGCGCAGTCCGAGGCGTTCGGCCCCGAGAGGATCAGCGGGCCACCGCCGTCGGAGCTGGGCCTTCCCCACCTCCTCCGACGCCCGTACAGGCAGCCGGAAATTTGACGTGTTCCTGACGCGGGAGTCGCATCCGCGGATCCCTTTTCGGCCGTCCTCACCCGTGCCGAACAGGTTTCACGAAGGAGGCGCCATGGAGAGCGCAGTGGTCGGAGTCGTCGTCGTGGTCGTCTTCCTCCTGTTGCTGTTGCGCAGCGGGATGCGTGTGATCAACCAGGTCGAGCGGGGCGTCGTGTTCCGCTTCGGCAAGGCGCTGCCCGGCCATCGACAGCCGGGCATCACGTTCCTGATCCCCGTCGCGGACCGTATGCGGAAGGTGAACGTGCAGGTCGCGACGCTGCCGATCCCGACGCAGGAGGGCATCACCCGGGACAACGTGTCGGTCAAGGTCGACGCCGTCGTCTACTACCGGGTCACGGATCCCGCTCGCGCCGCGATCGAGGTGCAGGACTACGCCTTCGCCGTCGGCCAGGTCGCACAGTCGTCGCTGCGCTCCATCATCGGCAAGAGCGACCTGGACGACCTGCTGTCCGACCGGGAGCGGCTGCACGAAGGGCTCGCGCTGATGATCGACAGCCCGGCGGCCGGCTGGGGCGTCCACATCGACCGGGTCGAGATCAAGGACGTACAGCTTCCGGAGTCGCTGAAGCGGTCGATGTCCCGGCAGGCCGAGGCGGAGCGCGAACGGCGGGCCCGCGTGATCACCGCCGACGGCGAGTTCCAGGCGGCACAGCAGCTCGCCAACGCCTCGCGGATCATGTCCGACACCCCGGAGGCGATGCAGCTGCGGCTGTTGCAGACCGTCGTCGAGGTGGCCGCGGAGAAGAACTCCACGCTCGTGATGCCCTTCCCCGTGGAGCTGCTCCGCTACTTCGACCGGGCGGCGCGTCAGTTCGACGCCGGTCCGACGCCGGACATCGCGCCGAGCGCCGCGCCCGAGCAGCCCGAGCAGTCCGCGCAGTCCGCGCAGTCCGGCCCGGCGGACGCCTCCTGACCGACGGCCTCCGCTTCCGGTTCTCCCGGAGCCCGGAAGCGGGGGCACCGGGTTCGTGCCGGTCAGCTTCCGGCCGGTGTCGCCTGCTCGGCGGGGTTCGGAACCAGTTCGCTGGAGCCGCGCACCACCAGACGGGTGGGGACCATGAGGGTCCGGGCGCGGCTGCGGTCGCCGTCCAGGCGGGCGAGGGCGATCCTGGCTGCCGCCTCGCCGATCGCCGCCGGGTCCTGGGCCACGACGGTCAGGGCCGGTTCGAGGACGTCGGCGAGCGGGAGGTCGTCGAAGGTGACCAGAGCGATGTCCTTGCGCCCCGCGCGGGTGAGCTGGGCGATGACCCCGAGCGCCATGATGTTGTTCGCCGCGAACAGGGCGGTGGGGGGCTGCGGCAGGCCGAGGAGGGCGGTGGTCTCGGCGGCGGCCGAGTCCTGGCTGTGGGCGCCGGTCACCAGGGCGCGGTCGTAGGGCAGGCCGGCCTCGTCGAGCGCCGAGCGGTAGCCGGCGAGCCGCTCGCGCCGGGTGTAGAGCTTGGCGGGAAGGTCCCCGATGAAGCCGATCCGGCGGTGGCCGCGGGCGATGAGGTGGGAGACGCCTTCGTGGACGCCGGTCCGGTTGGAGCTGACGACGCAGTCGGCGGACAGTCCGACTCCCGGCCGGTCGAGGAACACCACGGGCAGACCGGCCGCGCGCGGGGCCTTGAGGTGGCTGTGATCGGCGCCGAACGCGGGGACGACCATCAGCATGCTGACGCGCCGGGCGAGGAAGGTCTGGATCAACGCCCTCTCGCGGTCCGGGTCTTCGGCCGACGAGCCCATGAGCAGGGTGAGCCCTCGGCTGCGTACGAGGTCTTCCACGCCGCCGGCGACGGTGCCGAAGAAGGGGTTGCCGAGGTCGGGCACGACCAGGCCGACGGTGGTGTCGGGTCCCCCGACACGGATGTTGCGGGCCATCAGGTTCGGTTGGAAGCCGAGCTTCGCGACGGCGGCGAGCACGCGCTCGCGGGTCTCCGGGGAACTGGGCCCGTCCTCGTTGAGCACCCGGGACACCGTCTTGGCGCTGACGCCCACTTCCCTGGCGACGTCGGCCAGTGTGGGGCGACGGTTCGCGGCCATGTACCACCGTTCCTGTGCGTTCGTCGGGCCCGGCCCCTGCCCGGGGCCGGGCCCGCTGTCCTGGCTGTGCGGCGACCCTGTGGTCAGCGCGGCGTTGCCCCTGCGGCGACTCAGTGGGCGGACACGCCTGCCGCCTGGGCGGCATCCGCGTCGGCAACGACGGTACCTCCATCGTCGCTCACCCTGAGCGCCCCCGTCATGATGGCGACGACCTCCGCCATGGAATGGTCGGACGGCTTGATCAGCGCCTCGCGACGGCCGAGCCGGTGGATGTGGATGCGGTCGGCGATCTCGAAGACGTGCGGCATGTTGTGGCTGATCAGGACCACGGGCATGCCCTTGTCACGCACGCGGCGGATCAGATCGAGGACCTGTCCCGACTCCTTGACGCCCAGCGCGGCGGTGGGCTCGTCCATCACGACGACGCTCTTGGCCCAGGCGACGGACCGCGCGACCGCCACGGCCTGGCGCTGACCGCCGGAGAGCGTCTCCACCGGCTGGGTCAGCGACCGCAGTCCGATCTTGAGATCGGCCATGTGGGCCGCCGCCTCCTGGCGCATGCGCTTCTTGTCGAGCATGCGCAGCGCGCTCCCGAGGAAGCCCGGCCGGCGCAGTTCGCGCCCGAGGAACATGTTGGAGGCGATGTCCATGGAGGCGGCGACGGCGAGGTCCTGGTAGACGGTTTCGATGCCGTGCTGCCGGGCGCTCTGCGGCCCGGTGAACCTGATGGGTTCGCCGTTCAGCCGGATCTCGCCCTCGTCGGGGGTGAGTGCACCGGTGAGGGCCTTGATCAGGCTCGTCTTGCCGGCGCCGTTGTCGCCGATGACGGCGAGGACCTCGCCGGGGAGCAGATCGAAGTCGGCGCCGTCGATGGCGGTGACATGACCGTATCGCTTGACCAGGCCGCGGGCCTGGAGGACGGGCGTGACAGCGGCGGTGCTCATCGTGCCTTCTTCCGGGAGATCTGGTCGACGGTCACGGCCAGGATCACCAGCACGCCGGTGATCAGGGTCTGGTAGATGGAGGCGACGCCCATCAGCTGGAGGCCGTTGCGGAACACACCGACGATGAGGACGCCGATGAAGGTGCCGAGGACGGAGCCGCGGCCGCCGAAGAGGCTGGTGCCGCCGAGGACGACGGCGGTGATGCTGTCCAGGTTGTCGGTCTGGCCCGCCTGCGGGTCGCCTACGCCGGTGCGGGAGACCAGGAGCAGTGCCGCGATTCCGTAGACGGCTCCGGCCAGGGTGTAGAGGCCGATCGTCAGCCGGGAGGTGCGGATGCCGTTGAGGCGGGCGGCCTCAGGGCTGTTGCCCAGCGCGTAGACGTGCCGGCCCCATGACGTCCCGCTCAGCGCGTAGGCGAAGAGCAGGAAGAGGGCGATCGTCACGAGCGAGCCGTAGGTGATGTCGGTGTTGCCCAGGGGGAACGTTGCACCGAGGGCGGTCAACGGCGCCGGGAGGTCGGTGATCGTCTGCTCGGCCGAGTAGATGTGGGTCAGGGCGAACGCCACGTTCAGCATGCCGAGGGTGACGATGAACGGCGGGAGCGGGATCAGCTGCACCAGCAGGCCGTTGGCCAGGCCGAAGGCCGCGCTGACGACCAGGCCGAGAGTGATCGCGACGAGTGGTGACAGGCCGCCCTCGGCAGCCGTCTTGGCGATGACGATGCTGCCGAACGCCATGACGGCACCGCAGGAGAGGTCGATGCCGGCGGTGAGGATGATCAGGGTCTGGCCGATGGCCAGCGTGCCCACGACCATGACCTGCTGGACGATCAGCGAGAAGTTGCCGCCGGAGAGGAACTGCTCGGTCGTCAGGGAGAAGAAGACACAGGCCAGCAGGAGGGCGACGAAGGGGCCCGTGGTCGGTGCGGCGAACAGCCTGCGGACCGCGGTCGGTCCTTTCAGCTGGTCGTAGGGCAGGGTGGTGGCAGTCATGGCGGTCCTTGCCGGGTGTCGATGATCGGCGGGTCGGTGTTCGTCAGGGGTACGGGCCGGATGGCCGGGTGCCGAGGGAGGCGTCCGGGTTCCGCCGCGCGCCCCGGCGCGCAGGGGCTCAGCCCCAGCACTTCTCCAGGCCGTACGCGGTGTCCTTGGCGTCGACACCCGGCTTGGCCGCGTCGGTGACGAGCGTGACGCCGGTGTCGGTGTACCCGGAGGCCTTCTTGCCGCCCTTGGCGAAGTCGGCGACCGCCTTGACGCCCCGGGACGCCATCTCGAGCGGGTACTGCTGCGAGGTCGCCGCGATCTTGCCGTCCCTGACGGCCTTCGTGCCGGTGCAGCCGCCGTCGACGGAGACGACCAGCACCTTCTTCTCCAGGCCCTTCGCCTTCAGCGCGGTGTAGGCGCCCAGCGCGGCCGGCTCGTTGATGGTGTACACGACGTTGATGTCCGGGGACTTCTGGAGGCAGTTCTCCATCGCCGTCTGGCCCTTGGCCTGGTCGCCGCCGGTGTCCTGCATGCAGACGATCGACGGGGCGCCCTCCGCGATGCCGAAGCCCTTGAGGAAGCCCTGGTGGCGCTGCACACCCACCGCGACGCCGGGCGCGAGGTCCAGGGTGGCGATCTTCACCTCCTTGCCGGCCGTGGCGGCCTTGGCGTATCGGCCGATGAGCTCGCCCGCCTTGACGTTGTCGGTGGCGAAGAGGGCGTCGGTGGCGTCCTGCGGCTCGGTCGGGCTGTCGAGCGCGATGACCAGGATGCCCTTGGCGCGCGCCTTCTGGAGGGCGGGGACGATCGCCTTGGAATCGTTGGGGGTGATGAGGATGCCCTTCACCCCGGAGTTGACCATGTTCTCGATGGCGGTGACCTGGCCCGCGTTGTCGCCGTCGAACTTTCCTGCCGCGCTGACCAGTTCGACGCCGTTCTGCTTCGCGGCCTGCTCGGCGCCCTCCTTCATCTTCACGAAGAACGGGTTCGTGTCCGTCTTGGTGATGAGCCCGACCTTGGTCCGGCCGCCGGAGCTTCCCTGCGCACCGGAGCCACAGGCCGTCAGGGCCAGTGCCGAGACGGTGGCGAGAGCGGTGAGCCCGAGGGTGCGGTTTCTGCGAAGCATGGCTGATCTCCTGCTGGGACGAGGGCGGGACGGGCGCGGTTCGAAGGCTGCGGCACCAGGGGCGACTGCCGTCGAACGCACGGGAGGCGGTGTCATCGTTGACCGATGTCATCGTTGACACCGCTTGCGGAGGATGATGAACTCCGTCACCCGGAAACGTCAATGCCTTGGCGCCGTCACGAATCGGCAACATCGCCCGCACCGCCTCACAGCGAGAGCAGCGCTCTCCGTGAGCTTCCTCAAGTCCCCTGCCAGCGCAGCCCTCCCGCGCTGCCCACCTGGAGAGAACGAGTCATGCGCCTGCCTCTGGTCACCGTCCTCGGAGAATGCGTCGCGGACGCCTTCAGCGTCCCCGCCGCCACGCCGGGCGAGCTCGCCCTGCGGGTCCTGCCGGGCGGCGGTCCGGCGAACACAGCCGTGGCGCTCGCCCGCCTGGGCACGCCCGCCCGCTTCCTGGGGCGGCTGTCCGACGACGTCTTCGGCCGCCTGTTCCGCGCTCACCTGGAGGCCTCGGGCGTCGATCTCACGGCCGCCGTGCACGCGTCCGAGCCCAGCACGCTGGCCGTCGCCGAACTCGACGCCCAGGGCCGGGCGGCGTACTCCTTCCACGCCCAGGGCACGGCGGACTGGCAGTGGACGGCGGACGAACTCGCGACGACGGACCTCGCCTCCACGGCCTGCCTGCACTCGGGCTCCCTGGCCCTGGTTCGCGAGCCCGGCGGCACGGTCGTGGAGGAGTTCCTCGCCCGCGCCTCCGCCACGGCCACGGTCTCCGTCGACCCCAACGTACGGCCGCTGCTCGTCGGACTGGACGTCTACCGCGAACGTCTGCCGCGCTGGTGCGCGCTCGCGGACATCCTCCGGCTGAGCGAGGACGACCTGGAGCTGCTGCTGCCCGACTGCACGATCGAGCGGGCCTGCGACGCCTGGCACGCGGCGGGCGTCCCGCTGGTCGTGATCACCCGCGGGCAGCTCGGCGCGGTCGCCTCGCTGAACGGTGACCGGGTCGTCGTACCCGCGCCCCCGACCGACGTGGTCGACACCGTCGGCGCCGGCGACTCCTTCACCGCCGGGCTCCTGCACCATCTCGGCGCGAAGGGGCTCCTCGGCGGTCGGCTGGCGGATCTGCGCACCGACGACGTCTTCGACGCCTGCGCCTTCGCCTCCCAGGTCGCGGCGCTGACCTGCGCCGTCGTCGGGCCGAACCCGCCGTGGGCCGGTCAGTTGCGGCTGCCGGCCCCCGCGGCCGGACGCACCGCCCGCTGAACGGGCGGACCGGACGAACTCGGCACCGGCCATTGACGCAGCGCCCGGAGCCCGCACATCATCACCTCCCAGCGGATGTCATCGCTGTCACCTGTCATCGATGACAGCCCGTCCCCCGGGTCGCCCCCACACCCGGCACTGCGCATCTCCCCCCGGCGTCGTACCGCCTCAGCGGACGCGGAAGCGACGCCGCCGCCCACAGTGCAGGAGAAACCATGAGTCGAGTCCCCGCACGCCGTCGTGTCCCCCTGCGCCTCGTCGCCGCCGTGGCGGCGACCTGCGCGCTCGCCGTCGCCCCGCGGGCGGCGGCGGAGGACAGCGCGCCGTACACGGAGACGTACCGCCCTCAGTTCCACTTCAGCCCCGCGAAGAACTGGATGAACGACCCCAACGGGCTGGTCTGGTTCAAGGGCGAGTACCACCTCTTCTACCAGTACAACCCGAGCGGCAACACCTGGGGCAACATGTCCTGGGGTCACGCCGTCAGCAGGGACCTGGTGCACTGGCAGGAACTCCCCCTCGCGATCCCGCACGACGACAGGGAAATGGTCTTCTCCGGCAGCGCCGTCGTCGACCGCGACAACACCACCGGATTCGGGACCAAGGACAACCCCGCGATGGTGGCCGTCTACACCAGCCACTACAAGGACAGCGGCAAGCAGGCCCAGTCGCTGGCGTACAGCACCGACCGCGGCCGCACCTGGACCAAGTACGCCGGAAACCCCGTGCTCGACATCGGGTCGAAGGAGTTCCGCGACCCCAAGGTCCAGTGGTACGCACCCACGCGGAGCTGGCTGATGACGGTGTCGCTGTCCGCCGAGCACAAGGTCCGGTTCTACTCCTCGAAGGACCTCAAGAGCTGGACGCACCTGAGCGACTTCGGCCCGCAGAACGCGGTGGGCGGCGTCTGGGAATGCCCGGACCTGTTCCCGCTGCCCGTCGACGGGGACCCCAAGCGCGTCAAGTGGGTGCTCGTCGTCAACATCAACCCCGGCGGTATCGCGGGCGGTTCGGCCGCCCAGTACTTCGTGGGCGACTTCGACGGCAAGCGGTTCACGGCCGACGACGACGGCTCCTACACGCCTCCGCCCGGACGAGTGGTGCAGGACTTCGAGGGGACCGACTACGGCACCTGGCAGACCGCCGGCACGGCCTTCGGTGACGGACCGGTCCCCGCGCCCGCGCCCGGGACCTCGGGCACGAGCGGAGTCGAGGGCCGCGGGTTCGTCGACAGTTTCCACGGCGGCGACGTCGAGACCGGCACGCTCACCTCCCCGCCCTTCACCGTCGACAGCGACTACCTCAACTTCAAGGTGGCGGGCGGCCGTCACCCGCACGTCCCGGGCTCGGTCACGGGAGACTCCCCGGCGCCCGCGGGAGAGGTTCTCGCCGACTTCGAGCAGGACGGCTACGGCTCCTGGACCACCACGGGCACGGCCTTCGGCAACGGCCCCGCACACGGCACGCTGCCCGGACAGAACACGGTGACCGGGCTCGACGGCAACGGCCTGGTGAACAGCTTCCTCGACGGCGACGCGACCACGGGCACCCTCACCTCGCCCGAGTTCACCCTCACCGCGAAGCACATCAACTTCCTCATCGGCGGAGGCCATCACCCCTCGGACTCCGACACGCCCACCGCCGTCCGGCTCGTCGTCGACGGCAAGACGGTGCGCAGCGCCACCGGCTCCGACTCGGAAGAGCTCAACTGGGCCTCCTGGGATGTCGGTGACCTCGCCGGCAGGACCGCGCACATCGAGGTCGTCGACCAGAACACCGGCGGCTGGGGCCACATCCTGCTCGACCAGGTGATGCAGTCCGACACCCCGGCGCGCCCCCGTTCGACCGAGACGGCGGTCAATCTCCTCGTCGACGGCGAGGTCGTCCAGAGCGAGACCGGCGGGAACGGCGGCAGTCTGGACTGGGCCTCCTTCGACCTGCGTGCCCATCGGGGCAAGCAAGCCGTCGTCCAGATCGTCGACATGAACCGGGGCGGCTGGGGCCACATCCTGGCCGACCACTTCGTCGCCGCCGACCGGCCGGCGATCCCGAGTGTCCGGCGGGCTTCCTGGGTCGACCACGGCAAGGACTACTACGCGGCCGTCTCCTGGGAGAACGCCCCGGACGGCAGGCGCCGCATGATCGGCTGGATGAACAACTGGCAGTACGGCAACGACATTCCGACCTCTCCCTGGCGCAGCGCGCAGAGCATTCCGCGCGAGATGGCGCTGCGCAACGTGAACGGCCGGCTCCGGCTCACGCAGCAGCCGGTGTCCACGGTGGAGTCGCTGTACGCGGGCACCGGGGTCGGCGTGCGCGACGTGAGGATCGGGGAGGGCTCCACGCCGCTGGCTGGAGGCCGTGCCGACGGCAAGGCGCTCGACATCCGGGCCACGTTCTCCCCGGGTGACGCCAAGCGGTTCGGGTTCACGGTCCGCACGGGCGAGGGGCAGAAGACGGTCATCGGCTACGACACCGAGACCGGGGAGCTGTACGTCGACCGGACACGATCGGGTGCGGTGGGCTTCAACGACGACTTCCCCGGCGTCCAGCGCGCACCACTGACGCTCCGGAACGGCAAGGTCGAGCTCCGCGTCCTGGTCGACTGGTCCTCCGTCGAGGTCTTCGGCGGTGACGGCGAGGCCGTGATCACGGACCAGATCTTCCCGAGCCCGGACAGCGACGGGCTCCGGCTCTTCGCCGAAGGCGGCTCCGCCCGCCTGGACAGCGCCGAGGTCCGGCAGGTGCGGTCGTACCGCGACTGACCGAGGAACTCAGCGGCGACGACGCGCCCCGAGCTTCGCCCCTCGCGACGGGGGCGGAGTGGCTGGAGACGAGGAGGACGCCGTCGACGTGGCCGGCCTCGGGACGCGTGTGCCGGCCTCGAACCGCGTGTGCCGGCCTCGAACCGCGTGTGCCGGCCTCGAACCGCGTGTGCCGGGGCCGGGACGCGTGTGCCGGGGCCGGGCCGGGGCTGTGCGTGTGGTTGCCGCCGGCTCGGGTACGCGCCGGCCGTGACCCCGGACGAAGCCCTGCGCCAGATCGCCTTCCTCCTCGAATGGCGCGGGGCGTCGCCGTACCGGGTGCGGGCCTTCCACACGGCGGCCGACGCCGTCTGCGGCCTGCGGCCGGGCCCGATGGACGCCGCCCAGGCCAGACGGCTGCGCGGGGTGGGCCCGGTGACCGCCGAGGTGATCTCCCAGGCCTCGACCGGGGAGGTACCGGGCTACCTCGCCCGCCTGCAGGCCGAAGCAGGTCCGGAGGCCCGAGCCGGCTGGGACCTGGCGGCCGCGAGCACCGGTGACTGCCACCTGCACTCGGACTGGTCGGACGGCGGCAGCCCCCTCGAGGACATGGCCGCCGCGGCCCGCGCCCTGGGCCACCAGTGGGCCGTTCTGACCGATCACTCGCCGCGGCTGACGATCGCCCACGGGCTGAGCCCCGACCGGCTCAGAAGCCAACTGCAGGCCGTGGCCGCCGTGAACTCCAGGATGGGCCCGGACTTCCGACTGCTGACGGGCATCGAGTGCGACATCCTCGAAGACGGCTCACTCGACCAGGAGGAGGACCTGCTCGGCCGGCTCGACATCGTCGTGGCATCCGTGCACTCCAAGCTCCGCTCGGATCCCGAGCCGATGACCGCCCGCCTGCTGGCCGCGGTGCGCAACCCGCACGTCGACGTACTGGGACACTGCACGGGACGGATCATCACCGGCCGGGGACGCCCGCAGTCCCGCTTCGACGCCGAGGCCGTCTTCGCCGCGTGCGCCGCGGCCGGCACCGCCGTGGAGATCAACTGCCGGCCCGAACGCCGCGACCCACCGGACGAGCTGCTCGCGCAGGCGGCCGCCGCGGGCTGCCGGTTCGCCGTGGACACGGACGCCCACGCCCCCGAACAGCTGCGCTGGCAGAGCTCCGGCTACGCACGCGCGGCACGCATCGGTCTGGGAGCGGACCGGCTGATCACGGCCTGGCCCCTCGGGCGGCTGCTGACGAGCAGAACCGGCGGAGGGTGAGCCACCGCCGCGCGGAACCCGATTACGTCGGCCGCCGCCGGGTAGTCGCGAAAGCGTCCTGACGATCAGCGTTCAGCACGTTCGGCTTGAACGAAACGCTCAGCCGCTCCGGTGGTTGTCCCGGTCGCGGGTCCGAGGAGGTCCGTCATGATTCCACTGCTACTCGTCCTTCTCCTGATCCTCGTGCTCTTCGGCACAGGCTTCGCCGTTCAGGCACTGTGGTACGTCGCGATCGCCGTGCTCGTCCTGTGGGTGCTGGGGTTCTTCATGCGCAGCGGGAGGGCACGCTGGTACCGCTGGTGACCCGAGGACAGAACGACAGAACAGACCGGTCCGCCGAGACGGCGGTCAGGGCGGCAGGAGCGTGCCGAGGGGGCCGAGATCGAGGTTCAGGTCCTCGAGGGTGAGGTCGTAGCGGTCACAGAGTTCGATCATCCGGTCGTGGAGGAGCATCAGGGTCAGGCCGAGCCTTTCCTCCTGCTCCTCGGTCAGGTCGCCCTGATCCACGCGGTGCAGAGCCTGACGTTCCATCAACTGCCGTAGCAGTTCGACGATGGTCAGAACGAGCTTGACGAGGTCACGCTCCACTGTGTCCGGGTCGCTGTGGAGACGGCGAGCAGCGTGCCGGGCTCCTCTTTCCACCGCCGACAGGTCGTCCGTGCGCGCCGGCAGCAGGGAGAAGGCGCGCTGTGCGGCCGCGGCGACCTCGTGACCGCGATCGCCCGCACCAGGGCCGGTGCGCTCAGAGGGGCCGGCCATCACGCGGTCCCTCCGGTTCGTGCGCAGCGGATTCGGGCGACAGGGCGTCCTGCGCACCCGGCATGAGTGACGTCAGGGCCCACTGATCGTCTCCCTGTGCCGCGACGATGACCGCGCGCAGGGAGATCTTGACGAGGTCGATGTCCGCGATCGACAGGACCAGGTCACCGGTGAGCACCACGCCTCCGCTCAGCAGCCGGTCAAGGAGGTCGATGAGCGCCACCTGTCGCTCCGCGAGCGCCTTCTCGTCGCCCGTCCTCACGGCCGGCGCACCTCCTCCGGCGCCTGCGGGTCCGTGAGCACCGCGAACGAGTAGGGAGCCCATGGCCCGGTGATCTCGACCCGGACCCCTGTCAGGTCGTGTGCCGAGCGCAGGACGCGTTCGCGGAACTCGCCGGAGCGCGTGCGCGGCACCAGATAGGAATCGTTGGCCACGTTCTCCCCGGTGCCGGTGGCGAGCCGGCCTTGCTGGGGCCGGTGGCGCGCGCGCTCCACGGCCACCTGGCCCGCCTCGGCCTCGATCCTGCGCACCGCCTCGGCCGCGGCGGTCCAGGCGGCTCCCTTCTCCTCGCGCTGCTGCCTGCGGCGGCGCAGATAGGCCCGCCCGGGGTCGGGGACGTCGTCGGTTGCGTCGTCCGGCGCGGCGGCCCCCTGGGGGGCCTCGGCATAGACCTTGACCCCCCATTCCACGTGGTCGGCGAACCGGGCCAGCATGCGGTTGAAGATCGTCTCCCCCCGGCGCAGAACGTCGCGCACCCGCTCGTCGTCCAGGTAGACCGTCGCCAGCCGGAGAGGGAGGACGGCGGTGCGGGAGGCGAGAGTCTCCACGACACCGTGGTGCGCCCGCGCCACGCGCTCGAGCCAGTCGAGGTCCTCCAGGTTGACCTTGAGCGCCGCTTCGGAGAAGTCGCTCTCCGGTACGGAGCCGACCGCGGCGGCGGTGTCGCCCGCCCGGACGAGCCTCACCTTCCCCGCTGCGATTCCTTCGACGCCCCGCAGCACCTCCGCTTCCAGGGATGCCGTCGGGCGCACGACCGCGTACGCGTAGCTCAGCTGTCCGTCCATGACGTCAGTCCCGCCGCTCCTCGTTCTCGGCCGGGTCGTCGGGTTCGTCGCGAGCCCGGGCCTTCCTGCCGTCCGGCTCCCGTCGTCTGGTTCTGCGTTCGGGAGCGGCGTGTGGCTCGTCCGCCTCCGCAGCACCCTCGGAGGTACGGCGTCGGCGGCTCCGCGACCCTTCCGGCAGCTGCGACCGGGGTTCGGGGCGGGCGCGAAGTGCCTTGACCTCGGCGCGCAGGCGCTCGTTCTCCTCTTCCAGCTCCTTCCCGTGGCCGGCTCGCGAGGACAGCGCCGGATCGTGCTCCCACCAGTCGATGCCGATCTCCCTGGCCTTGTCGACGGAGGCGACCAGGAGCCGAAGCCTGATCGTCAGCAGCTCGATGTCGAGCAGGTTGATCCGGATGTCGCCGACGATGACGATGCCCTTGTCCAGCACGCGTTCCAGGATGTCGGCGAGGTTCGCGCTCTGCTGCTGACCGTAAGGGGACAAGGAGCGCGTGACCGAGGTGCCTTCGGAGTCCGATGCGTCCACGACGGATTCGACCTCGCTCCCTGGGCGTCAGCTCTTCCGGCTTCGACGACTGCGCGGGCGTTCGTCTGCTTCTTCGGCCCCGGCCTCGTCTGCGTCCTCGGCCTCTTCTTCGCCGTCCTCCTCGTCCTCCTCCTCGTCCTCGTACTCGTCCTCCGGTGCCTCCTCGTCCTCCTCCTCGTCCTCCTCGTCCTCGTACCCCTCCTCCGGGGCCTCGGCCTCGTCTTCTTCGTACTCGTCCTCGCCCTCGTCCGTTTCGTCGGCGCCGGCGCCTTCGGCCTCGTCCTCGTAGCCCTCGTCAGAAGCCTCGTCCCGCGCTTCGCCGTCCTCGTCCTCGTCGGAGTCGGAGACGACCTTGCCGTCGCGGATCTCGCCGCGCCAGCCGTCCGTGGCCTCGCCCTTGATCATGACGAACGAACGGAAGGCCTTGAGGTCGAGCCGAGCGCGTCGGCCCTGTGCCCGGAAGAGGCTGCCCGCCTTCTCGAACATGCCCTTGGGGAAGTACTCCATGACCAGCAGGACCTTGGTCAGGTTCTCGCCGAGCGGGTGGAAGGTGACCACGCCCCTCGTGGTGCCCTTCGCGCCTTCCGTGGTCCACGCGATGCGTTCGTCGGGGATCTGTTCCGTGATGGTTCCCTTCCACGCCCGGGTCGACTTCGCGACCTTCACCTGCCACTGGCTCGTCGTCTCGTCCTGCTGCTCGACTGACACGACGCCCTTGGCGAAGCTCGGGAACTCCTGGAACTGGGTCCACTGGTTGTACGCCTCGCGCACCGGGACGCCGATGTCGATGTCCTCGATGACCTTCATGCTCTTGTGCCCCGCCTGAGAGGCCGAGGAGTGCGGCTCCTGCCCCCCGGCGCCCTTCAGCTTGTCCACGAGTGCGTCCTTGGTGTGGGCCGCGGTCTCCTTGGCGTGCGAGACCTTGTCCTTGGCGTTGAAGGTCGTGTCCGCGACGCGCGCGGCCACCGAAGTGAGTGCGCCCGCGCCCGGCGCGTGCTCGGCCAGTTTCCTGCCGGATTTGCCTGCCACGCGGGCCAGGACACGCGGGCCGATGTGCGCGTCGCCCAGCTTGCCCGCCGCGTCGCCTATGCGATGGCCCACGCCCTCCAGCGCCTTCTCCAGGCGCGCCTCGAGGTAGGTCTCGAACTCTTCTGCCAGCCGGTTCGCGCCGGGATTGCGGTCCAGCACCTTCTGTGTGCCGGAGGTCCCCGCGGAGCCCTTCGACCCCTGCTCCGAAGCCCTTGCGTCAGGCATCGTCCCGCCTCCTGGTACTCCTTGCACGGGTGCCCTTCGACGCGCCGGACGCCTTCCGGGCCGGTTGCTTCGCCGTTCCCGCGCTCTTGCCCGCCGGGGCCGAACGCCGCGAGGCGGTGGTGCGTCGCGGACGGGGCTCGGGTTCCTCGTCCTCGTCGGACGGCCCGCCCTCGTCGTCCTGTTCGTCCCGTGCCGCTCGCTCGGTGGCGCCCTCGTCCGTCTGCTCGTCGTGCTCGTCGTGCTCGGCGCTCCCGTCGGGGCGCTCGTCCTCGTAGCCCTCCTCGGCCTCCCGGCCGTCCCCCCCTTCCTCGTGTTCTTCTCCTCGCAGCCCCTCGGTCCGCCTGTGCAGGGCGTCCGCCAAGTGCTCGGCCTTGGCGTTGAGCACGCTGGTGGCGGCCGATTTCCCCGCGGTCACGAGTTCGCCGCGAACCTGCTGGTTCACGTTGCTCAGGAAGGGCGATGTCGCGATCGACCTTCCCAGCTGGCCGGGCTTGATCCGCGATCCGGCCAGCGCCATGGCCAGCCCCAACGCGAGTTTGCCCTTCTTCGTCCGTCCCAGCACATAACCGCCGATCAGGGCGGTGCCGATCTTGGCGTTGTTCATGACGGTGCTTCTCTCCTCGCCCCGGCTCGGGCCCCTGGCGTGCTGATGGGGGAAGCAAGGCCCCAGCAGCGCTACGTACCGGCGGACCCGGCCTTTCGGAGCTGGTACGCCCTGATCTCCTCCAGTCGCCGCAGGAGCGACTCTTCCTGCTCTTCGAACTCCTCTTCGCTCACGCGACCCGCCTCCCGCTCTCGTTCGAGCTCAGCGAGCTGCTCCTGAACGGGGCCTGGGTCGTAGTACTCCTGCTCGGCGGCCTGCACGACCTTGTCCAGGACCCATCCGACCCCTCGGATCGGGGCGGCGGGCAGCGCGAGGATCTCGGTCACCAATCCCACGGCGCCTCCTTGTGCGCGACGTCGGTCAGGCGAAGCTGTACGGGGGCAGCGGCCCACGGATCCGGATGTCGACTCCGTCGGGCTGCTCCTTGAGCAGCTCTTCGCCGGCTTTCGTGAACTCTTCGGCTCGTTCCTGGTCCACCAGGAACGAGGCGCTCAGGAAGTACTGCTGGGACGGCTCGGACAGGCGCTCGGCCAGGGCGAGCGGCCTCAGCGCCGCAAGCACGGATTGGGCGAGAGCCTCCTGCCGGGCCAGCATCTCGTCGTTCAGGAGCCTGCCCAGTTCGAGCCGGTCCTCGTACGTTCCACCACCCTCGCGCGTCGCTTCGTTCAACTCACGAACGGGTTTGGACTCCGCGAGGATTCGCCGCATGGCGGCTTCCTCCTCCTCGACCCCCTTCACGTTGAACTCCACGCGGTCGGTGAGTTCTTCGAGGCGCTGGGTGAACTGTTCGGCACTTCCGTCGAGCACCGCGCGGACAGCGTCGTCGTCCTCCGCGACGAAGCCGAAGCCCAGAGGCAGCGTGACACCATCGCTCCACAACCGCGTCTGTACGTCGTGGTGAGCCTCGACGTCGGGGCGCCTCACACTGATCTCCTCAGGAGCCTCGCTCACGACGGCGCACAGATCCCCTTGGCATACCGTGCGCAGGGCTTCTTCTCCACCCACACCGGTGAGGCCGTCGAGGCGGAGCGGGTGCGACGACTTGGTGATCGCGTAGACGTAGAGAGCCATCACTATTCGCCGTCCTCGGAAGAGCGCCGCGCCGTGCGGTGCTCGCGGCCGCGGCCCTCGGCGTGCTTGCCGTCGCCTCGCGGCTGCTTCTCGCGCTCCTCGTCGCGGTTACCGGCGAGGGAATCCGTGAACGCCTCGACGGCTCCGGTGAGTGCTCCCTTGGTCTTGCCCTTGGAGCCCGACTCGGTCGTCTTCTCCACGACGTCCGTCAGCTGGGCCGGGGCGTTGCGTCCGCTCTCCAGGTCGAGGCGGTTGCACGCCTCGGCGAATCGGAGATACGTGTCAACGCTGGCCACGACCACGCGGGCGTCGACCTTCGCGATCTCGATTCCGACGAGAGACACGCGGACGAACGCGTCGATCACCAGGCCGCGGTCGAGAACCAACTCCACCACGTCATAGAGATTTCCGGTCCCTCCACCCTGTCCGGGCATTCCGCCCCCCTGTTGCACGACAGACACGTCGACCTCCTTAAGGCCGAAAGTGCGGCATTACGCTCAGCTCTGGTCCCTGTCGATCTGAGCACGCGTATATCGTTTGCCGCGTTCGTATCCCAGCAACTGCCCGTCCGGACCCAGCGCAACCTCATAACTTGCCATGACGCTGGTCGTCTCCGGAATTCGTTCGAGCTCCACGACCTCGATCTCCGCCGCCCAGCCCTGGTCTGTCGGCTTCAGGGCGGACACGGACTCGGGAGCCCGCCCCAAGAGTGCCGTGAGCTGCTCTACGGCATACCGCAAGGCGACCGCGGCCGGCACCCGAGCCTGCTCGGACTCCCCCGCCTCCGCTTCCGCCTCAGGTTCGGATTCGGAGTCGTCGGACTCAGTGTCGTCGGGCTCGGTGTCGTCATTCTCGGATTCGGGCTCGCGCTCGGGTTCGGGCTCGCTCTCCGGCTCCGGCTCGGGTTCGGGCTCATCGGGATCATGCTTCTTGCGCTTGCCGACGGTACTCGTGACAGTTCACCGCCAAAGTTGGCATTTGCATCCTTGCGGCCAATCCAATTTCCACCATATCCGCGATATTTGACGTGCGCCATGAACGGTAATGGCCAATACGATCATCCACCGCTTACCTGGCATGAATGTGGCAAGCCCGGGAAGTTGCATGGTGAACGAGCGCACAAGGGAGGCGTATCCATGGAAGTTTCCGGAATCTTCAGCGCTCTCGTGATCGGGACCGTCATCGGCCTGCTCGGCCGACTCGCGCTTCCTGGTCGGCAGCACATACCGATCTGGCTCATGATCCTCATCGGTATCGCTGCGGCGCTTGGCGGTTCTGCCATTGCCCATGCGGCCGGAGTCGACGACACGAGCGGAGTCGACTGGATCGAATGGCTCATCCAGATCGGGCTGGCCGCGATCGGCATCGCCCTGGTGGACAGGGCCCGGGCAAGAAGAGCGTGATTGCGTCGACCAAGGACGGGTAGGCGCCGTACAGCCCCGCAAGGGGCTCGGAGGAAAGTCTGCTGAGGAGCTGATCCGCGTGGCTGGCGGCAAGAGGATTCGTGGCAAGGCCCAGGAAGCGATGGGCAAGACGAAGGGGACGGCCGGAGAGGCCACGGGCAAGGTCAAGGGCGCCGGGGACCGGGTGGCCGGCAAGACCAAGCACGCCGCCGGCGAGACCGAGCGGACCGTGAAGGGGACGATGGAAGAGGCCAAGGGCAAGATTCGCCGCCACACGTGACGGCGGCGTCACGACAAAGACCGGCCCGGACGGGAGTGGCGTCCGGGCCGGTCTTGTGACCGCTCTCGTCCGGGCCGGTCTTGTGACCGCTCTGCCGCCACCCGCGCGGCCGAGCCTCTTCAAGGTGCGGCGGCGAGTGGGCACCGCGTACCGTTGGCCCGCACCGACCCGCCGTGACCAGGCTTTTCCGGTGCGATGCGTCTGCTGTCACCACCGCCCGCAAGGAGCAGGACCCTGAGTACGTCGTTCGCGGAAGCGCTGTCCATCGGGCTGCTGGTGCTGGTACTGCTCTGTGCGGTGGTGCGGCCGTGGGGCTGGCCGGAGGCCGTGGTCGCGGTCCCCGCGGCCGGGCTGGTCGTCGTCACCGGCGCGATCCCGCCGGCGGACGCGTGGGCCGAGGCGGTACGGCTCGGGCCGGTGATCGGATTCCTCGCCGCCGTCCTGGTGCTGGCTCAGCTGTGCGACGGCGAGGGCCTGTTCCGCGCCTGCGGCGCGTGGATGGCCCGCACGTCCGCCGGGAGCCCGCGGCGGCTGCTGGCTCAGGTGTTCGTGGTCGCCTCCGTGATCACGGCGGTGCTCAGCCTGGACGCCACCGTGGTGCTGCTCACGCCGGTGGTGTTCGTCACCGCGGCCCGGCTCGGCGCCCGGCCCAAGCCGCACGTCTACGCCTGCACCCACCTGTCGAACACCGCCTCGCTGCTGCTGCCCGTCTCCAATCTCACGAATCTGCTGGCCTTCGCCGCCAGTGGGCTGACCTTCACGCGGTTCGCCGCGCTGATGGCGCTCCCGTGGCTGGCGGCCATCGCCGTCGAGTACGTGGTGCTGCGCCGGTTCTTCGCCGCCGACCTGGAGGCGGGCGCCCCGCCCTCGGCCGAGGTCACGACACCGGAGATGCCCCTGTTCGCCCTCGTCACCGTCGCCTGCACGCTCGCCGGATTCGTCCTGACCTCGGTCATCGGAGTCGATCCGGCCTGGGCGGCCCTGGCCGGCGCGCTCGTGCTCGCCGCCCGGGCCCTGGTCCGGCGCACCACCACCCCGGTCGCGATCGTCCGCTCGGCCGCCGTGCCGTTCCTGGCCTTCGTGCTGGCGCTCGGCATCGTGGTCCGGGCCGTCGTCGACAACGGACTGGCCTCCGCCCTCGGACACCTCGTCCCCGACGGCACCTCCCTGCTCGCGCTGCTCGGCACGGCGGCGCTGGCCGCGGTGCTGGCGAACGTCATCAACAATCTGCCCGCCACCCTCGTGCTCCTGCCGCTGGCCGTCCCGTCCGGCCCCGGGGCGGTCCTGGCGGTGCTGCTCGGCGTGAACATCGGCCCCAACCTCACCTACGCCGGGTCCCTCGCCACCCTGTTGTGGCGGCGCATCGTCCACGAGCACGACACGGACATCAGCCTGGGCGAGTTCACCCGGCTCGGACTGCTCGTCGTACCCGCCGCGCTGACCCTGGCCGTGGTGGCACTGTGGGGATCACTGCAGATCATCGGAGCATGAGAAGCACGCGTCCCGGGCAGCGGCGAGGAGGCGCCGGGCGTCGCGCACGGCGCGTTCGCCGGGCTGCGCGGCCGGGTCACCCCGCCGGGAGCAGGGTGGGGTCCGCCATGATCCGGCGGATCGTGGCCTGCGCGGCGCCGAGCACGGGTCCGCGCCGACCCAGGGCGGACGGGCGCAGCGCCTCCGGCTCCCAGGACCGGACCCTGACCCGGTCGGCCAGTTCGGCACGGACGGACGGCAGCAGCCACTCCGCCAGTTCGGCGTAGGTACCGCCCAGGACGAGTCCGTCCGGGTCGATGAGCTCGACGGCGGACGCGAGGGCGAGGCCCAGGGCTCGGCCCGCGCGGTCGAGCGCCGCCAGGGTCGGGGCGTGCCCGGCACCCGCCCGCTCGGCCAGCAGGGCGACCGGGTCGCCCGGCCGGCCGG